>CAIWHI010000258.1 GCA_903912435.1 uncultured Bacteroidota bacterium
GCAAACCCAGGCAAGCAGCAGTGAGCCAATGACGCACACCAAACTTATTAGCCAATAATAATAAGAGCAACCACAAGTCAAGCCTTAGCGGGCTAACCTGAAATATAGAAGGAAAATCATAACCCTGCACATAAATCCTAACAACTATCAATGCCACCAAAAAGACTACCGAAAGCCCCTTGGTTTTGAACAACGACTCTGAAAAATATAAGCAGCCCAGGAAAAACAGGAAGAAAGCAATATTGGCCAGGTAGGTAAATGAATCCAAACCCCAGCTCATTTTCATCCATATAAGTGCCAGATAAGAAAGAAAAAGGTCGTACTGGAAATAAATCTCGGATACTTTGAAACCATGAAACAAACGCAGAGCAGGATCTAGTACAAATTGAAGGTCGGTAAGACTAGCAGGACTAAATGAAATGAGTGCCGCATAAGCAGAAAATATGCCTATTAAAAAGAAGGCAAGAATTGGCAATTTCTTATATACGAAATACAATCCTACACTCAAGCCACTAAACATTAATGCATATACCAATGCTTTGCCACTTGTGGCCGGGGTAAC
This sequence comes from uncultured Bacteroidota bacterium, assembly GCA_903912435.1. Lineage (GTDB taxonomy): Bacteria > Bacteroidota > Bacteroidia > Chitinophagales > Chitinophagaceae > Nemorincola. The sequence goes on from CAIWHI010000258.1 coordinate 563, forward strand.
AGGGGGAAAGAAACCTACATTATAAAAATAGAAGGCTGCTACTAGTAGCATCACTGTATATACCCCCATATAGGTGCTCCGGTTCTTGCGAATCTTTACTAATTGAACACTTACCAATAAGGACAAAATAAGGTTCACGAACATCATTAGATAGAGTACAAAACTCTCAGCCCCATCATGCTCATAAACATATATCCTTATCATGGTGGTAAACTCATATGCAGGTATGTGTGGGTTTAATGACCATATATAATGTGAGCATGCATAAAATGCCATCCATAATACTGCACTTATAGAAATAGTAGAAAGCAGTACTTCTGAAAACCTAAACCTATCATTATCTGGTAGCGCACTGGTATTCTCATTGGATGGTTTAAGGATGGGTAAAGCAAAGACACCAGCCAATATCAATAAAAACAAAACTACAAAAACGCCAGACTTATTCTGGTTCTCAATTGCAGAATCTATATTACCAATATCCTCAGTCAGATTTTTCTCGGGATTGTTCTTTTTCACTATATCCACAAGCCCCTTAGCTTCTTTCCATTTGTTGGCATTCATGTAAGAGACAAAGAGGTCGTAATAAACGGCAGTAATATTAGGGTCCATCTTTATGGCTTTCTCACCATATTTTACAGCACTCTCCCAATCCTTCATAGTGGCATTCACATGGCATAGGTAATAATAGGAGACTGCATTTTCCTTTTGACCTAATGCCTGGTCGAGAGTTTTTAGACACTCATCATATTTTGCCTCATTGAGTTGCTTAAGCGCAAGATTATTTAGTTCCTGACACTTTACATCATTTCCCTGAGCACCTGAATTGAAGGTGGTAATTAGAAAAAATAATATTATGCCTACTAATTTACACACACTCCTACCCACTCCCTTTACCGGAAATACCAACTGTGAATTATTCATTATTACTGCTTATTTTTCTAATATAATACCCATATTTCCTGCCGAAATGGACAATGTTTTATTGTACATTCCCAATCCCTTGAATAAGCCTCTCCAGAAACCTTTGAAAGGTAATGGTGCCATTCTTACCCAATAACTATACGGATAACCGTTTTTCAGGTCAAACACAGATACGACCTTATAGCCGGCTTTCTTGCACAGTTCAGGCAGGTTTTCTTTATTAAATAGATAGATATGCTCCACATCAATAATAGGCGATTTTTCACCAAACACCTTAGCTTGTAGTGCCTTGGTATTGTGCATAATAAGGTATGCATGGCCACCAGGCTTAGTATTTTCATACATATTCTTTAGCATACCCAAAGGATCGCTTAGATGGTCGAGGGTCTGAAAGCAGGTAATAAGGTCGAAATAGTTGGCAGGATATAAACCCGGACCATAAAATCCCGTATGGAAATTAGACTGGATGTCCTTACGTGCTATTTCTTTTGCCTCAGTGCTAGGCTCACAACCATACACCTCATCATAACCATTATCCTTCAGCACCTCAAGGAAAAATCCATTACTACAACCAATATCCAGGGCCTTCTTTGTAGTCCATGATTTTACATACTTAGAAATAGGATTCCAGTAGTCTCTTTTGATGAACTCAGTTTGCTCACCAAAGGTTACAAGGCTAGCCTTGTACAATTGATTAAGAGATTCATCATCTAATATCTGACGGGAAAAAATTAATCCGGTCTTCTGGCACTTCACCATTTCGTAGTGAAAATGCTCAGTTGTTCTACGGGCAGAAAATACCTCCGCATTAAGGTCTTCATCCCTGAAATTTTTCTTATAAAGTACAGGATGGGTTGCAGCATCAGTACCATTGCAAAAAAGGCACTCTTTAGTTATATAATTGTACTTCGCCATTAATTGTTTTTTTTTTAGTTTTTCCAGTGGTTTTTAAAATATTTCAGCTCAAAAAAGCAGTAATTCCGTTTTTCTAAATAGTAAAAATTGCATTACCCTAATTTAAGAAGCCGAAGTAACAAAGATAATTGGATTTTTGAAAGTCGGTTATCCAAATAACAATGAAATAATTAAAGATTATTCCGATTGTACCTATAGAGTAAGCTATTGAGCCGCTGGGAGTAGTGATTAGAACTTACAATAACTGAATAATGTGGCTCCAATCATTGTTATTATAAAAGGAATAAAGCCACCTTTTATTTCACAACTTGTGCAAAACTACCCAGAACCAAATATTGGAATATCGTATCTTGTCTCCAAATAATCTGCAAAAACTATATTATGGTTCATAACCTTAGCAGTACTAACAATCTGGTTTCCTGTTGGGTAAGGGAATTGCGCGATGTAACAATCCAAACCGACTCAGCCCGGTTCAGGAGAAACATGGAACGAATTGGTGAGGTTGCTGCTTACGAAATAAGCAAATTATTGGATTACCAAAAGGTGGCAATAGAAACACCAATTATGGGAACAGTAGGACTGGAACCAGCATCACAACCTGTATTGGCAACCATTATGCGCGCAGGCCTACCTCTTTATCAGGGATTGCTTAATTATTTCGACAAGGCTGATAGTGCTTTTATAGGTGCATACAGAAAACACAACAGCGATGGTTCATTTGTAATAGACCAACATTATATGGCAAGCCCATCATTAAATGGCCGTCCATTAATCCTCGCCGACCCAATGCTTGCCACAGGGGCATCTATGGTACTGGCACTAAAATCACTACTTGAATATGACCAGCCCACCCAGTTGCATATAGTTTGCGCGATAGCAAGTAAGGCCGGAATACTCTATTTAGAAAATAATTTCCCCAATGCGCATATTTGGGTGGCAGCAATAGATGAAACTTTAAATTCAAGTGCTTATATTGTGCCGGGTTTGGGTGATGCCGGCGATTTATCGTTCGGAAAAAAAAGACAGCAATAGACCCAACCAAAATAAATTTGCTTATGTCTTGTATATAAGCAGGATTTAGTGTAATTTTCCATGTCGGATTTTATGTGTAATTAGTAAAGACGAAAAAATGAAGAAATTAATACTTGGAATGAGTGTAGCAGTGATGCTTTCTATGTCAGCAAAAGGGCAGGATATTCACTTTACACAATATTTTACATCTCCGCTTACCTTAAATCCGGCCATGACTGGCTTAGTTACGGAGGATTTAAGATTAGCAGCCAATTACCGTACCCAGTGGGCATCAGTTTCACCAAATCCATATACAACCGGAACTTTTTCTTTTGATATTGCTATGCTTAAAAACAAGCTACCTGATGGGGATGCAATGGGACTTGGCATTATGGCTTTAAATGATAAATCAGGTTCCGGTGGGTTGAGCAATACAACCATAGGCGGTTCTCTGGCCTACCACAAAGCATTTGGTTTTAGTAAGCAACATAAAATCTCCCTGGGCGTACAGGGTAATATGGTTCAAAAATCAATTGATTTTAAGAAACTTACTTTTGAAGATGGTTACAATTATGCAGGTAATGTATTCGGACCCTCTCCTACTGAGAATTTTGCCAGTCAGTCTATTTCCTATATGGATTTCAATGGGGGTCTAATGTATTCAGGCAGGGTTTACGATCACGTAACTGCTTATTTCGGATATTCATATTACCATCTTACCCAACCAGTTGAAACTTTCTTAACTGACAAAACACATCCTATTCACCCTAGGCAGTCATTGTATATGGGTGGAGCTTTCGATTTGAATGAGCGTACAGTACTTTACTCAAGTTTATTGTACCAATCACAGGCCTCTGCTACCGAAGTTTTGATGGGTTCCGCAGTAGGATTTATATTAAACCCTGGTCATGACCAGGAATTCCAGAAAAATACATTATTGTATTTAGGTGGCTGGTATCGTTTTGGAGATGCATTGGCACCATATATTGCTATTGAGTGGGCTAAAATGCGTATAGGTTTGAGTTACGATGTCAATTTATCAAGCTTTACCCCTGCCACAAGTGGTGGTGGTGGTTACGAACTTTCATTATTGTTCTTTGGTAGAATCAATAAGCACGAAAGAAACCCAGAATATACCTGGACTTGTCCAAAAATATTCTAATTATAATACAAGCAGGGCAACCTGTTGTAATGAACAAGAAATTTTTAGCTGTTGAATACTTTTCTGTTTTAATAAAAGACTAAAAAATGAAGAGATTACTATTAGGAGTGGGTGTTGCGATGTTGGTGGGAGGCTCTGCTATGGCACAGGATATACACTTCACCCAATATTTCACATCACCACTTACCCTTAACCCGGCTATGACTGGCCTCGTGTCTGATGACCTGAGGGCTGCCGCCAATTATAGAACCCAATGGTCAACAGTATCTCCTAATCCATACATTACTGGCACAGTATCATTTGATATAGCTACCCTTAAAGGTAAATTACCTGAAGGTGATGCAATAGGTTTAGGTGTTATTGGTCTTTATGACAAATCAGGTTCTGGTGGGTTAACTAATACTACATTTGGTTTTTCAAGTGCTTATCATAAGGCTTTTGGACGCGACAGGTTGCAGCATGTGTCATTAGGAATGCAATTGAATATTGTTCAAAAAACTCTTGACTTCCAGAAATTAACTTTCGAAGACCAATACGATAGAAATACAGGTACCCTTAATTCTCCAACACATGAGAATTTCAATAAGGTAGATTTGGCTTATGCCGACTGGAATGGCGGTTTAATGTACTCAGGCAGGATTCATGACCACGTAACTTTATATGCCGGTTATTCTTATTACCATATGACTCAGCCGGTAGAAAGTTTTCTTGGCGACAATCATCAGATTCACTCCCGCCAAACAGGTTATTTAGGTGGTGCAATTGACATGAACGAGCATACAGTATTATATGCAAGTGCATTATATCAAAGCCAGGCGGCTGCCACCGAAGTGCTATTGGGTACTGCTGTAGGTTTTGTATTGAACCCAGGTCATGATGCTGAATTCCAAAAAAGCACTATCCTTTATTTGGGCGGTTGGTACCGTTATGGCGATGCTATTGCGCCTTATATGGGTTTAGAATGGTCTAAAATGCGCTTAGGGATTAGCTACGATGTTAATATCTCCAGCTTCACTCCTGCTACCGGTGGTGGTGGTGGTTATGAAATTTCATTATTATTCTTTGGTAGAATAAACAAACACGAGCGCAATCCTAATTATAATTGGGCCTGTCCTACGATATTCTAAACAAAACAAACATCTATTTTGAAACCGGCTCTAAGTAGCCGGTTTTGTTTTTGAGACAATCACTACAATTTGCATGCTATATTTACTCGGTATGCCATTATAATTCTAATTTAAATCTATATGGTTTTATCTGTTTTTGGCAACTACCTGATAATAAGATACTTTTGCACACCCTTTAATTAACAAGCATTAAATTGCCATATGACAATGAATGAATTGATAAATGAAATACTTAAAGACCCGATATCGAGCCTGATAATAATTGGTAACCTGGTATTAATAGAAAGTCTTTTATCAATAGATAATGCGGTGGTATTAGCAACTATGGTTTTGGCCTTACCACATAACCAAAGAAAAAGGGCATTGAATTATGGCATTGTAGGCGCTTACCTCTTTAGGGGTATTTGCTTACTACTTGCTACATATCTCATTAAAATATGGTGGTTAAAGGTAATTGGTGGTGCCTATTTACTATATTTATTGTATGAATGGTTTAAAAAGAAAAGTGCGAAGAAAAAAGGACATATAGTACATAAAAAGTCTGAAAACGGCCTTTATTCTCTATTTTCAGGTAAAATAGGTCATTTCTGGGCCACGGTCATCTCTGTAGAATTGATGGACCTTGCCTTCTCTATGGACAATGTGTTTGCAGCCGTGGCCTTTTCAAACAATATCCTTATTATACTTTGTGGAGTATTTATAGGTATTCTGGCTATGCGCTTTGTAGCCCAGGCTTTTGTAAAACTCATGGAATTGTACCCTTTTTTGGATACCTGCGCCTATATGGTAATAGGTATACTTGGTTTCAAACTGGTACTTACACTATATACCCATTTCTACCTCGAAACCGAAGCCACCCATATCCTTCATAGCCACATGGCCGATTGGGTTACGTCTGGCCTTACTTTGGGTATTTTTGTGGTGCCTATTATAACCAGCCTGGCATTTAATTACCCAGCCAGGAAAAGGAATAAGGGGCTTTGATTAATTGAAATAACCCAGTGCTCCGGCAAAATATATAGACATATTCACAGATTATGGGTTTAAGAAAATTTTCGGGGAAGAGGCCAATAAAAATTTCCTGATTGATTTTCTTAACTCTCTATTGCCAGATAGTGTCCATATAAAAGATCTGACATTTAAAAATACGGAACAACTTCCGGTTACCGTTGTTGCCGAAGGCGTATACGATAATACCCGCCAAAACATCAATAACCCCTACAGTCCACCCCAACTCATCACTGACCAATCGGGCAGTATGAAAGCCCCCGACTAAATGTTTCAATTCATTGTTACTTACTTACCTTACCAGAGTGGGGACGAGAATATGAGTTTGGAGAGGAAGTGAGGGGGAAGGTATCTATATAAATTAAATAGCTACGCCCCATATGCCCACTCCAGCATTTCAGGATTTTTTTCATAAAAATCCCGCACAAAATACCTTACATGTTCATCATCAGTATTGGCTATGAGCTTTATTTTCTCTTTAGCCTCGGGTGTGCCAATATCATGTAATGCCCTAATACATTTGCGCTGCAAAGCACGGACTTCATCCCAATCATAAATTATACGGGAAGCTTTGTATAAGCAGTCCACTATTTCAGGGCCACCAATATCAAACCAAAGCATCATAACTATATCCTCCTCTTTTTCATGCCACCTAAAAGATAGGAGGTGGTCTAGAACTTTCAGGTAAGCTTGATCTACCCCATCACTATCTGCGGCTATAAGCAAATACTCAACTAAGTCCTTATTTTCATGCTCGCAAGCTTGATATAGTCCATCTATTATCACCTGGGTATATTCAAATTTTCCTGAAAAGAAACCAGAAAATTCTTCAATGGTTATTTCATCATTTACTGCTCTGGCTAGGTTTTGTTGGAAAGTCATAGAGGTGTTTTGATGGTGGAATAGCATGTTTTTTTTTCATGAATAAATTTCCCAAAAACGGTGTTGTCTTGGGCGGTATCCTAAACCAAAAATAAATACTTAAATTTGCATAATTGAGATAACATAGGGCTATGGCAAAATATATAGACATCTTCACTGATTACGGTTTTAAGAAAATTTTCGGGGAAGAAGCCAATAAGAACTTCCTGATTGATTTTCTAAACTCACTATTGCCAGCCAGTACACATATAAAAGACCTGACATTTAAAAATACAGAACAATTACCTGTAACCATTGATGAGCGTAGGGCTGTGTATGACATCTATTGTGAAAATGATAAAGGCGAAAAATTTATTGTAGAACTGCAAAAAGCCAAACAGAATTATTTTATAGATCGCACCATTTATTATTCCACATTCCCCATTAGTGGGCAAGCCATAAAGGGAGATTGGGATTATAACCTAAAGGCTGTGTATTGCATAGGATTGCTGGATTTTAAATTCAGTGATTATGGAGATGAATCCGAACAAGGCGAGGTGGTGCATACTCACACCCTAAAAAACCAACACAACAGGCAGGTATACAATAAGCTAACTTACATATACCTTGAAATGCCCAATTTCAACAAAAAGGAAAATGAGTTGGAAACCAGGCTTGACCAATGGCTATATTTTATTAAAAATCTTGAAAGCTTCCAGGCCATTCCAGAAATTTTTAAGAACCAGGTTGTTTTTGTAGAAGCAATTGAAAAAGCTGAACTAGCACGAATGAGCGAAGAAGCCCAGGCAACCTATTATGAGGGACTGAAAGCTTACCGCGATAACCTTTCCCAGATTAAAACCGGCATTGAAGAAGAAAGAATAAAGATAGCCAAGAACTGCCTAAAAAATGGTCTTAGCATTGAAATGACTGCTAAACTAACAGGCTTAAGCGAAGACGAAATAAGCAAATTGCAAAACCATTTCTGAAATGAAACCTAATTTCATCTTAGCATTGTGAATTTTGCAATAACATCCCTTACCCTTTCTTCCCCTTAGTCTCCAACACTTTTTGCCTCACCACAACCCATTCATCAATATTCACTGTAAAAGGCATATTGCCTATTTTCAGTATTGCTTTTTTATCCCGGAACTCAATTACTGTACCCACCTGGTGGTTTACCTTATTACGTACCAGATCGCCTATTTTGGCAGTGCCACCAAGAGTTTCATACGCCTTATCAGCCTTGCGGGCTGCGGCTGCATTGGTGTCCACCAGTTTTTTCCTGAAAAGAACACTTTCGGCGGCTTTTATTACGTCCTGCTTATTTTCAGCACGTTTCCAATCCTGAATGATTTGTTTGAATTTGCGTTCGGTATCACGCAGGTAATCCAGTTCTTCTTTCTTTATCTGGTTTTGCAACCTGATAGTTTCCTGCTGTTGCCTTAGTTTTTCGCGGTCGGTAAGCTCATCATACTTGGTTTTCAGCTTTTCATTTTCCTTAATTAGCTTGGTCAACTCCTTTTCCTTATCAGTAAGCCTTACTGATTGTTGCTCGGTTTGATGTAGCATCTTATCCAGCTTAAAGTGTTCCCGCTGGGTGAGCTGCTTGGCACGCTCTATAACCGCAGGCGGCAGGCCGCTACGCTGGGCTATGGCAAATGTATAGGAACTACCCGGTTTGCCTATGGCCAACTGGTATAGTGGTTCCAGCTTCTCCTCATCAAATGCCATGGCCCCGTTAAAAATGCCCCTCACCTTGCCCGCCATTACCTTTAGATTAAGATAATGGGTGGTAATGATACCTATGGCATGCTTTGCTGCCAGGTCTTCCACAATTGCCTCTGCAAAGGCACCTCCCAGATTAGGATCTGAACCACTGCCCAGCTCATCAATGAAAAACAGGGTTTTGCCATTAGCAAAATCCATATAGTATTTCATAGCCTGTAAGTGGGCACTGTAGGTACTTAATTCATGTTCTATAGATTGGGTATCACCTATCTGCACCATTATCTGCCTGAAAATCCCTACCTCCGAACTTTCATCAGCGGTTATCAACAAGCCGGCCTGCGCCATTAATTGCAGCAGGCCTACCGTCTTCATTGATACCGTTTTCCCTCCGGCATTTGGCCCGCTTATGATGAGTATGCGGTTCTGCCTGTCGAGCGTAAGATTCAGGGGTATAGTTGGTCTGTTATTTTGTTTGTGTATCAGGAACAATAATGGGTGGTATGCTTTTACCAGGCTCAAAGCCGGGTGAGGGCTCACACGGGGCATATTGGCATTCATATCCAGGGCCAGTAAGGCCTTGGCCCTAATATAATCGAAGA
>CAIWHI010000259.1 GCA_903912435.1 uncultured Bacteroidota bacterium
AGAATAAGCTCCAGTGTTAGGACTATTAAATTTATATTGAATAACAGACCTAATCCATCCTACATATTGATGGATGAAATGATGTTGCGCCCTGCCCGATCTATAATAATAAGTAAAGGAGCAGATGGAAAAGTAATGGTTAACAACCATTTACTCAGGAATAGTTCCTGGCAAAAGTCATTAAATCCATAATTTCTTTGAAAATCTTTAGCCTTTTATTGCACTTATACCACCATCCATTTTTATTATTTGGCCGGTCATAAAATCGGCCTGTTCGCTGAGCAGGAAACAAGCCATTGCCGCAATATGCGCACTATTTCCATATTTTTTCAATGGGTGGCGTTCTTCTGATGCTATTTTTTTTGCTTCAGTGTCCAGTAGCCGGCTTGCAAGAGGGGTTTGGGTAAGAGAAGGTGCAATACAATTCACCCTGATTTTTGGTGCCCATTCCGCAGCCAGAGAGCGGGTCAACCCTTCAATAGCCCCTTTTGAAACCGCAATTGAAGCATGAAATGGCATACCTGTTTGTACGGCTACTGTACTGAATACAACTACCGATGAATTTGGTGCATCTTTTAGATTGGATTGGTATTGTTGCAATGTTTTTATAAGCCCAAAGGTGTTGATTTCAAGATCGCGTTTATAGTCATCTAATTTCAGCCCTTTAAATGGCTTTAGGTTAATACTACCGGGACAGTAAACTAAACCGTCAAGTGGCTCACCAATAGGGGGCAATTGGTCGTTGAGTATATCCAGGATTATATGTTCATCAACATGAGGAGCAGCAGTACGCGATATTCCTATTACCTTATGTCCCTTTGCCTTTAATTGAATGGCTATTTGTTCGCCAATGCCATAAGAACAGCCTACTATCAGATAAGTCATGAATCTTAATTTTACTTATTGTATTTAATTTTCACCAAAATGTCATTTTCCCTGTTTATTATATCCCAGGGTGCGTTATATCCCAGGTAGTAGAATGGCCCGATTACTTCATATCCATTCTTAGATAGTAATTCTTTGAGCTCATTTTCCTTAATCTCTATTTTGTCATTGCTGCTAAATCCTCCAAAACTATAAGCTGCATAGTATCCTTCATCCGAATAGTGAATATCAATTGACGTGTCATTGGGCTGGGGTAGCTCATTAATTTTATATTGGGCTGGCAATACAAAACTCATTTTATCAGCATTTTGTCCTATACCCATATACACAGGTGCTGTCATGGCAATTTTTGTATTGTCTTTATTACCCCCGAAAATATAACCTGCAAGGGTTCTGAAATTATTGTTCTTATTGCCATGCTTATCATTGGCCGATGCATGTAGTGTGGCCATAAGTGTTTTGGGGTAAAACCTTATTTCAAATCCGTTTTCCTTCTTTACTACATTATATTGTTGACGTTCCGTTTTGCGGTTTGCTGCTGCTGACATGTAGGAGATTATGAGGAAAACTAAAGTCAGTAAGATAAAAACTATACCTATTGTTTTCATTTTGTTTAAATATTTATACAAAATTATGAACAAAAATCGGGTATTAGTATTGTTTTGGATTATAATGTTATAAATGCTGCCACATTTAACATAACAAGTAAGTTGTTACCAGGAATGTAAAACAATTGTAATCCTTAAGAAAATAAGAATTTCAGGCTAAAATGACTGAGTGTTAATGAATGGAACATGTGGTATAAATTACCTGATGGCACTTACCAAACTATATGCGGCAATAGATGGGTTATGCATTTGTGCCAGGTCATGGCCACGGCGGCCCATAGAGAGCAATTCAGCATCGCTCATTGACATAATCTTAAGTATGGTATTTTTAAGGGTATGCACATCGCCTGTCTTAAAAACGAAGCCATTATAATTATTGATTACCAATGTATCAGCAGCACCTACACTATCACTGCAAATAATAGGCAAGCCGGCCATAGTGAACTCATGTATCACTACTCCCCAAGGTTCTCTGGTGCTTGGCAAGCAGAATACGCCCCAATCTTTACTTTCCTTAGCCATTGCCTCTCCACTCATAAAATCCTTAACAACAATATAGGATTCTTTACTAACCGGCACCTCACCTGACCCAATCAGCAAAAGTTCCCAATCGTTGGTAGTTTCCTTTTTTGCTGCTGTAAATGCCTGCATCAAAATATCGAGACCTTTTATCTTGGTAAATCGTCCTGCAAAAACTATTTTATGAGGATATTTTATTTCTCTTATCGGCATATTGTCAGTATATGCCTTATTGAAAATAGCTGAATCACCGGTAAGGTGATTCCAGATAATTTTATTAGTAGGGTAGCCCATGCGGCGTGCAAACTCATATTGCCGTGGACCCGGTACCCAGAAATACTCAAAGTACTTTTGATAAAGAACTGGGCTTAAAACAGTTGCTATTTTCTGCTTTCTTGTACCCAGCCACTGATTATCACTCCCTGTTACAATATGGCACTTATGTTTGAAATGCAACACCGTTTCCAGATATAGGGAATCCATTCTACCCACAATATACATAAGTGGGGGATTGCGCTCTTCAATAAACCTTATTATAGATTCTTTGGTAAAACCTGACCGTTTATGGTAGGTAATGCCCTCTTCGTCCACAGGCACAAAGGGTGTTCTTTTATTATGATCCCAGCAAATACAATCTACTTTATAACCAAAGTCATTAACTAATGCCCGCATTACTGCAATGGCATAAGGCATTACTTCGGAGTATAAATAAACTATATTTTTTGATGTATTCAAGTTGTATTTTGTTAATTGATTGTAAGGTGTAAGATTTCTAGGCTAGTTCCTTATAAACATTATGATATTGCTCCGAAATTATTTCATACTGGTAAGGTGCAATGTTTGCCTTACCCCTGTCAACCTTTTCATTATAGAATTTACGATCATTTACTAATTTCAGTATCATATTCCTAATCTCCTCAGGGTTATTAGGATCTACTAAAACCGCTGAATCACCGGCTACTTCCTTCATGGCTCCCAGGTTACTAGTAATCACCGGCCGCCCTACTGATTGGGCTTCTATAATAGGCATACCAAATCCTTCATAGAATGATGCAAAAAACAAAACATCACATTCTATATAACGCAAATAAACATCCTCGTCTGATAGTCTGTTGTAAACGGTATAAGATGTGCCACATTGTTTTAGTTTGGCAATTTCTTCATCACTTGGCCAGCCTATAATATCTAAATGGAAATCAGATCCTCTGGAAGCTTCTATCAGGTTATTTAAGTTTTTATGCTTTCCCGTTCCCAGCATGAGTATTTTAGGCCGGGTATTAATTTCTTGTTTTTCGGAATATTTAAAAACAGGCTTAATTGGGTCGTAGATTACCCTGATTTTTTCTTCCGGTACTTTGAAGTATTCAATTAGTTTCTTTTTTGTAAACTCTGAAACTACTGTTACTATTGAGATATATTTAAGAGGATACTCGTACCAAAACAATTTATAGATAAGGTGTTTTACAAAACTTCTTTTCTTTAGTGTATCGTAATGGCCCAGGTCATGAACTGTAAGTACATTTTTTTTGCCCCTTAAACCTAGTGCCAGAAAATGTATATCACCTGTTATATGGTTTATTTCACTGGAGAATTTGCCTGCCCTAAGGGTATTCTGCAACCTCGACATATTGGGGTCGCAATAGAATTCCCTTATATTCACTTTGTCCTTAAGGCATTCACCTACCAGCTTAAATATACCCTCTATGGACACGCCTGTTTTGCGTGGTTCCCTAAAGAAGTATGTTACTGATAGCATAATATTGTAAGATATATTTATTTGGTAATAATGGTTGTTGCTTCTATTGTAGCTTATTAAGCGGTAAAAGTATTTATTTCTGATGGATTTTCTCGATTAAAGTTACCTAAATAAGCAAATGTTAACCTATTGAGTAATAGTTATTAGCATTTTTTGAAAATTCCTGTAAGAGCTTTTTTTACTTTTATTGCAATTCTGGTGAAATTTACAAACCTTCAAAATTACATTGGATGTTTTTATTGTTTAGGGTTCATAAATTTTGAAATAAGTTCGTTTTAAATCCATTTTTGTTATCGGTGCCACTACCATAGGTATTTTTTCTGTACGGGTTTCACTTGTATCCAAACCAAACGACTTATCGTCGGAAAGTGACAAGTGCTTTAAGAAGAAATAACTATGCAGGATAAAGCCATCACTTACTTCAAACTCATTATCAGTAGACAGGAAGGTTTCCAATATTACAAATATAAAGTCGGCTGCAAGATTGTGCTTATGTAGTGATGGATACGGGCTGCTCAAATCCAGCTCATTATTAGCCACCATTTCCTTAAGCACTTTTCGCATCATCAGGTTTATCCTGGGCTGTACACGGAAACCTAGCCTGAATTCTACCCTAATCACCTTGTCTTTCTTAAGTTCTTCAAGGGTATATTCCATAGTATATGGCTCATCTGTACGCTCCACATGCACAAACCAATAGAAATCGGCACGTTTAGGTTTATGGCTGAATATGGAATAGATAATGCGTTCTTCAATCTGGAAGGTATTATTAGCCTTTGTTAGATAGATAGCATGTGTGGCAAATTTCGATACACTGGTATCCTTGCTTAGGTCATCAAGAAGGGTAATATAATCCTTCATATTCACAAATTTCAGGAATCTGTTAGTAATTTTCCTGGCCCTGTACCAGATATACATCATGAATATGAGGCAGAATTCGAATACCAGAAAGAACTTAAGATTGACGATTTTTGAAATATTAGCTATGAAAAAGGAGAATTCCACAGTTAGGAAGACCAATAAAATCATACTTACCAGGTAAAGAGGGTAGTGCTTTACATACCTTAAGAAGTAGTAAATAAGGATGGTGGTCATTAACATGGCTACAGTAATAGAAAAACCATAGGCGGCAGCCATATTTTCAGATGTTTTGAAATAGAAAACCACCAAAACACAACCCGTACATAGCATCCAGTTGATACTCGGTATATAGATTTGCCCCCTTACGGTGGTAGGGTATTTGACCCTCACTTTTGGCCAGAAATTAAGGCTAATGGCTTCACTTATCAGCGTAAAGGAACCACTAATCAGGGCTTGACTAGCGATAATTGATGCCATGGTAGCCATTATGATAGATGCAAGCAAATAGCCATTGCCATGCGGCACTATCATAAAGAATGGGTTCACATTGTCAGGTAGTTTTGTATCTCCCTGCATTAGTACCCACGCACCTTGTCCCAGATAATTGAGCACCAGGGTGGTCTTTACAAATATCCAGCTTACCTGTATATTCTTTAATCCACAGTGACCAAGGTCTGAATATAATGCCTCAGCACCAGTAGTACATAAGAATACAGAACCCAATAGCATAAAACCTTCGGGATGTGCGGTCAATAATTTGAAACCATAATATGGACTAAGACCCATTATTATTTTAGGGAAATGGATTACCTGATATAGTCCCAAAGTACCAAGCATAAAAAACCATAAGAACATAATAGGACCAAAAGCACCACCTACTACCTTAGTACCAAACCTTTGGAAAATAAATAAGGCGATAATGATGGTTAACACGATTTGTATTACCAACTCATTGCCTGGAACAATAATATTTTTGAGTTTTTCGTATCCACCCAAACCCTCAATAGCCGATGATACTGTAATAGGAGGGGTAATGATACCATCTGCAAGCAAGGTGCCAGCACCTATCATAGCCGGAAACATTAGTTTCTTGCCATACCTGCGTACCAGCGAATAGAGAGAGAAGATACCGCCCTCACCTTTGTTATCAGCTTGAAGCGTAATCAAAATGTACTTAAATGTGGTTTGTAATGTAAGAGTCCAGAAAACGCAGGAGATACAGCCAAGAACCAAATCGTGTGTAGTTAGCCCACCTGCCCTCATGTGACCCCCTTCCTTAATGAGAATCTGCATTGTATATAAGGGAGATGTTCCTATGTCGCCAAAAATTATTCCTAAAGTAACTAGTAAACCGGCAAAAGAAATTTTCTTGAAGTGGTCCTTGTCCATTGCAATACCTGTAAGTGATTTTGTGACAAAGGTATTACAGAGTATTGGCAATTAATAATTTAATCTTAAATTCTGTAAGCTTTAGTGCTATTTTGACTAGCCATAATTCCGCATTGGTAAACCTATTTTTTCAACATATAATTTAGTAATTGTAAACAATTTATTGAGTTTTGGAAAAATGGAACTAGTGTTTCATTGAATTATAAACGTATTTAATCAGAATATGCTTTGTATGCCCTTTATTTTCTGATGTATATACACTCATTGGTGAAATAGGAGGCATTAAAATAATGCGAAAAATAGATAATGCATTAGCTAATTTTGCCCCAATGGTGCTGTTGCTGTTTTCCTACCTGGGAAAGGGCATATTTCAGCATTTGGTTTTTAGGTTGGCTAAGTGTTGGGTCGGTGGCCAATAAATTTTGGGCTGCCACCCGGGTTTGCTCCAAAATGCCGCTATCAAGCACAATATCAGCCAGTTTGAATTTTAAAACCCCACTTTGCTGAGTGCCATGCAGGTCGCCCGGCCCGCGCATTTTAAGGTCTTCCTCTGCAATCTTAAAACCATCGGTAGTATTTACCATTATTTGTATCCGCTTATAGCTCTCTTCTGATATTTTATTGCCAGTAAGTAGTATACAGTAGCTTTGGTCGGCACCTCGGCCCACACGCCCCCTCAACTGGTGCATCTGCGACAGACCGAATCGCTCTGCACTTTCTATCAGCATCACAGATGCATTGGGTACATTTACGCCCACCTCAATAACGGTAGTAGCTACCAGCACATTGGCTTCGCCTTTTACAAAGCGGGCCATATTGCGTTCCTTTTCCTCAGCCTTTTGTTTACCGTGCACCATGGCCACCTTATACTTATTCTCATCAAACCATATTTTTACCTGTTCATAGCCAGCCATAAGGCTTTCATAATCCAGCTTTTCCGATTCTTCAATCAGTGGGTACACAATATATGCCTGCCTGCCCTTATCTACCTCCTTGCGAATGAATTCCATCACACCCATTCGCAGGGCATCTTTCCGGTGCACGGTTTTTATTTCCTTCCTGCCCGGTGGCAGTTCATCTATCACCGATACCTCAAGGTCGCCATACATAGTCATGGCTAGGGTGCGGGGGATAGGGGTGGCGGTCATTACCAGCACATGGGGTGGCATATCATTCTTTTTCCAAAGTCGGGCCCTTTGCCCCACACCAAAGCGGTGCTGCTCATCTATTACCGCAAGGCCCAGGTTCTTAAACTGAACTGTATCCTCCACCAATGCGTGTGTGCCTACCACTATAGGTAGGGTGCCTTCCATTAGGTCGGCCAGTATTTGTTTGCGCACCTTACCTTTTACAGACCCTGTAAGCAATTGCACATCAATACCCATTTCTTTGAGCAAACCTGATATACCCATATAGTGTTGCTGTGCCAATATCTCGGTAGGAGCCATAATA
>CAIWHI010000260.1 GCA_903912435.1 uncultured Bacteroidota bacterium
GGTATATAAAAGAGGGGTAAAGGTCTTGTACATATAATCACCAGTTTGTCCACCCAATTTATCGTGCTGGGTAGCCAATAAAGTCATAATATGTTGGTAATCAGCCCCATCGCTTACATGATTATCAATGAAAATATCTGGGTTAAGGCGGGCAAATTGCTCTTCCAGCCCAATAGTCTCCGCTGCATCACATTTAATAAAATCCCTATTAAGGTCAAGGTTGCGTGAATTCCCCCTGAAACCATAACTCTCAGGCCCATTCTGATTGGCCCTGCTATAATTATTCCTATTGAGTGCCCCACCAATATTATACATAGGTATTACTGCCAATACAACATTCATGGGTATGGCTATTTTTCCCGTCACTGCATCACGCAGCAACATCATTGAGGCATCTACCCCATCGGGTTCACCAGGGTGGATATCATTATTAATTAGAATTATCAGTCGACCATCCTTTTTCCATTCTTCTTTTTTGAAATTGCCATCCCTTGTATAGAGTACTACTTTAAGTGGATACCCATTGTCAGTAATACCCACATCGCCGGTAATGATATTTCTGTATTTAGAAGCCAGCTTCTTATAAAAATCATTGGCCTCTGCATAGGTAGCAGATTCCTTGCCTTTCGACTTTTCAAAAGGAGTGAGCAATGATGTATCAACAGGCGATGCCTTAAGGTTGGGCAATAGACATACCAAACCCAAAAAACTTAAAATCAGAAATCTCATATGCAGCAAAGGTAATTTAGAACATCAGGATTACTAAGGCTTTTTAGCCATCAAACTATACACCATCGGAATCTTACCTTCCAGACCTTTAATCTGATATAGTCCAGGTTCCACCTCTACAGTGTTTTGGAAACAATTGTAAGGCGATTTATCATACTCTTTAAATGATTCAATTTGCAATCCTGACTTGAGCAAATTACCAAGTACCTCCCCTAAATCATGGTTCCAGCCAATCTCTTTCAGGCCTATTTTCGCATCCATATCGGCATAGGTACCACTCAAGGTTTCGATTATAGGCTCCCTATTGAAGTAGGAAAACTCAATTTTACTAAAATCAGATTTAAACATCCATACCACAGGGTGAAACTCTACAATCAAAAACTGTCCGCTGGGTTTCACAAAGTGAGCTGCAACCCTCGCCCAATTTTCCATATCAGGTAGCCAGCCTATTACCCCATAAGAGGTAAATACCAAATCATACTCCTCATGGAGAATTTCAGGCAACTTATATACATCACTCAGAATAAATGTGGCATCCAGGCCCAGCACATCATTCATTTCCCTGGCCATTTTAATGGCCTCTTCCGAGAAATCAATACCTGTTACTTTAGCACCCATTCTTGCCATCGACAAAGTATCCATCCCAAAATGGCATTGTAGGTGCAATATTTTCTTACCTTTTATGTCGCCCAGCAAATCAATTTCAATCTGCTTTAAGGAGGTAGCACCTTTCAAAAAGCCCTCTACATTATAAAACTCAGACTGAACATGAAAGCCAGTTTTAGCATCCCATAATGACCTGTTTATTTCTATATAATTTTCTACCTCGTTCATAATATGCCACCCGTGTTAATCAAACGACCCAAAAATTAAAGCCTCCTTTCCAAACCCATTCCCGGTGCAATTATCGAATCAATAATCCACCAATCATCTATTTTCTTCATCCCAAATTCACACCCACCTTTGAAATCAATCGTATCATTACTACCATCTATCACCCCGGTATAATCCATCGTTCCGGTCAGTTTACCACTATCCCCGTCTACCTCTACCGATTTTATTTCATAATCGTTTATGGTAAACGAACTAAAAGCATCCCTGAAATTTCCCAACCTTTCAATGAGTACATCACAGGTTAGCATGCCATTTATGGTATTTATCTCACTAGGTAAATTCAAGAATTTAGGTTGCCATTCATCTTCCTTATCCAACACCTGCCTCACAAAATCCTTGCACCTGTTCTTTATATCATGCTCATGGTTAGGATGGAATTCCTCATAAATAAACCCATGAATCATGCCTGGTATCTGTATATCGTTTGTTTCGTGATGAAATAATTCCTCTGTTATAAACTGGTACATCATCCTGGGTTCCACATCGCAAATCGTATCTACCGAAATCCCTTTTTTGCGCAGAATCTTTACCAGCTTCGCTAACTCCTCATCAATTTCATCATCCCCTATTTCATCCGATGGTTTCCATTCGGGGCTACCTGCTAATTCATATACCTTTATGGTCTTCCTTTTGGCAAATTCCGACTCAAACTGACTGATATAATCCAAAAACTTACCCTCTATTTCGGGTGGCAGCTCAGCCTCAGAGAGTTGGCCCGACAGGTCAGTACCATGCTCAAGAGATAGTTTTATCTTCTTTATTTCGTTTTCCAGCTTTAGGTTTTCATAGTACTCCTCATCATGCTCTTCATTATCATCCATTTCTTCATCTTCGTTTTCATCAAAAGGCCCCATCATAATTTACAATTTAATATTTACAAATATTTACAGTCCAAATAATACCATTGAAACAACTTGATAAAAGTAAGCAAACCCCAATTAATTTAAGGACACAATTCTACAAATAGCATATAAAAATAACCCAAAAAACACATGAAAGACCTATCATTATAACCGAACGATAAAAATATTACCACGCATTACCACTTTCCTGTTGTTCGTTTGGTTGATCATCACCAATAGTCTTATGAATTACCTGTCCGCTCAATAGTTCTTCTATTTCATTTCCCTCATTAAACTTTGGTGCATCTACAATAGTAAAACCACCCCTCGGCTTTTTCAGGTACATCAATAACCCAACACCTACCAATACCAATAGAAAACCGGCAAGTATTAAAGCCTTATCTGGACTTAAAATGGAATAATAATATCTGTAGGTACCCACTGCAACTGCCACCATTACCAGCCCAATCCTTATCAATTGAATATCTTTTTTGGCAATTCCCAAGCCAATATATGCCATCGGTATCAGGATAGTCCACCCCCAGAATAACCAGCCCATTGGTAAACCTCCAGCACGATTGTCCCCACCTTTTAATAGCATCCTCCCCAATTCGCTTACCACATAATAATTGCCCGATAAATACAAACAAACCAATGCCAGACCTGCAATATATAAATTGCAGTATCTAAACAGTAATAATGACCTTGAATACCTAGACTTATTGGCCATAATGTAAATAACCAAAGATGCAATCATCAATACAAATGGTGCTGTAGCCGTAGCAAAACTGCCCAACTTGAGATAAGCTAACAGGACAAAAGCCAGCCATGAAAAAGCCGCTGCCATACTTAATATAGAATCTACCAACCGAATTGCCATAAGGAGGCAAATAATAAATGTAAAAAATGCTATAGGTAGCCAATGTGGATTATCGTACGTATAGAATATAGAGAAAAAACCAC
>CAIWHI010000261.1 GCA_903912435.1 uncultured Bacteroidota bacterium
CGTTTCGAATCTGCCTAAGGCTTTATCAAACTGTCCTGACTGGATTGACATTCTTCCAAGCAACATATTTGCAGGAACATCATCGGGCTTTTCCCTAACTATTGCAAGCAGTATCTGAACCCCCTTCATCGGCTCGCCAACACCTTCTATATATGCTGTTGCTAAAGCTAATTTAGTATCTTCATTACCCGGATTGATGGCAAGGCTTTTCTCCAAACACTTCGCCGCTTCTATCGCATCTGCCTGTTGGATTGATGGCGATTTTTCGCTCTCCATCAGGTCCAAAAACAATTGGCCTGCAAAGGTAAGCTTCTTTTCTGAATTTTCCAATTTAGCAGCACGTGCATAATAAAAAGCTGTAGCCTGCTTCATATTGCTGCGCTCATACACCCCTGCCAACTGCGCAAATAAAACAGCCATCTGCGACGAATCACTGATGGCTGCAATTGATTTTTCTACATTTTTCACACTATCTGCCATTGGTGCCGATAGTTGTGTTTTTGATTGTGCAATAATAGAATCAAGCGAAGCGGGCTTCATAGCCATACCCACCTGTTCCACTTTCCCACCCGAACTTGGCCGCTGCATTTCTGCAGTCTGCTTCTTTGCCGGTGGTATAGTGTTTCCTCCCCAATATAAAATACCTGTTAATGCAACTGCTGCTGCTATAGTAATATAATGCGCTACCTTCAAGGTCTTAAATTTTTACATGCCAAAGGTAACGAAATCATTATTCTATACTTATTATTAATCGTTATCGGCACTATCGTGGTCTGCATGCTCCCTTAGCTCATGCTTAGAGTCCTTTACATCCGATACAAATTCTTTCGCAGGCTTGAATGCCGGTATAAAATGCTCAGGAATTTCTACGGCAACATTCTTTTTGATATTACGGCCAATCTTAGCAGCACGTTTCTTCAATATGAAACTACCAAACCCACGCACATATACTGGCTCTCCTTCCACAAGTGATGTTTTCACCTCCTTGAAAAATGTTTCCAATGCCACCAGGATGTCTACCTTAGGAATTCCTGTCTTTTCTGCAATACTGTTAACAATATCAGCTTTTCTCATAATATTATATATCTACATTAATTTACTTCATAAAACAGTCAAAAATAATGCCAAAAGGTAAAATAATCTTTTGCAGAGCGGTTTTATAATATATGTTACATTTTTTATTTCTAAATCATCCTAAATAAAAATGCCATTTCGCAAATATACAACACAATAGACTGACTTACAGCTTTTTACGAATTTTAACAATACTATTGAAAAAATCAATATCGTATACCAAATTATTAAATTCGATAATTTTATATGCATAAAAACAAGAGTGGGGAAAATTATGAGGAATATATTCCCCACATTTAACAATTATCCATGTATAATTACAAGATTATTAATCCCCCATTAAATTATGTCAATCATCGGTGCCAATGAAAAAGCTACCCAAATATCGCTAATGTAAATTCCTTTTTGCCCTTCTGCAGCAAAATATATTTACCATTAAGCAGGTGGCTTTCATTCAGTTTAAAATCAAGTGCAGTTACTTTTGCCTTATTGATACTCACACCGCCACCCTGCAACATTTTTTTGGCTTCACCTTTTGAGGCAAACAAACCTGTTTCTACCAAATAACTCAACAAATCTAAACCTTCTGCTAGTGCGCTTATACTGCCATTCACCTGATTTACCCCACTCATTGCTGCTAGCAACTCCTGTTCGTCCAGCGACTTAAGTGCTGCAACCGGGTCTTTACCAAATAGTTTTTCCGTAGCCTGCTTTGCAAAATCCAGGTCTGCCTGGCCATGCACCAGCAGGGTCAGCTCGTCGGCAAGCATTTTTTGCAATTTGCGCTCCTGTGGTGCATGTGCATGCTCTTCGGTTACAGCCAGTATTTCAGCAACCGGCTTAAAAGAAAATACAAGTGCCATTTTTGCCGCATCCGCATCAGGCATATTTATCCAAAACTGGTAAAACTCGTAAGGGGTTGTTTTGTCCCTATCAAGCCACACATTACCACTTTCCGACTTACCAAATTTCGAACCATCGCTCTTAGTAATCAATTTGCAGGTAAATGCAAATGCATCTCCACCGCCTTTCCTGCGTATAAGTTCAGTGCCTGTGGTAATATTTCCCCACTGGTCGGCACCACCCATTTGCAGCTTCACATTATGGGCCTTATTCAGGTGCATAAAGTCGTAACCCTGTATGAGCTGGTAGCTAAATTCGGTAAACGACATGCCTGTTTCCAGCCTGTTTTTCACCGAATCTTTAGCCATCATATAGTTTACCGATATGTGCTTGCCAATATCCCTTATGAATTCCAGAAACGAAAATACTTTAAACCAGTCGTAGTTGTTCACCATTACTGCCGCATTGGGAGCATCACTATGAAAATCGATAAAACGCTCCAGTTGTTTGCGCTGGCAATCTATATTATATTGTATGGTGGCAAGGTCAAGCAAATTCCTTTCTGCCGACTTGCCTGACGGGTCACCAATCATACCTGTGGCACCACCTACCAGGGCATAGGGTTTATGTCCGGCTCTCTGTAGGCGCATCAGCATAGTTATAGGTACCAGATTGCCCACATGCAGGCTATCGGCAGTAGGATCAAACCCCACATACCCCGAGGTCATTTCCTTTAATAGTTGTTCTTCGGTGCCAGGCATAATATCCTGAATCAGGTTTCTCTCTAGTAGTTCGGCAATCAAATTCATTTTCGTAATTTTGAAATCTGCCGCAAAAATAAGGATTACATTTTGCCAAGAGGTATATTGTTAAAAGGTAAATTGAGGCTACCCTTATTTATTTTTTAGGTAGTGGATATAAGTTTGTTTGTTTATTTGTTTGATTATTCCGAAATTTGTATTTACCTTTCGGGTAACTACCTTGTAAAATTTTAAGCATTGAAAAAAAGTTTACTTGCAATAGCACTTATTTTGCCGTTCTGCCTACAGGCCCAGCAGCATCACGAAATTGGAGTTACCGTTGGTGTCTCTAATTATTACGGCGACCTACAGCCCAAATTCTTTGCCCAATATGGCTACCAGGCCATGGGTGGTATTACCTACAAATATTTTATGAGTCCACACGTAGGTCTCAGAGTAGGAGCTAGTTATACAAATTTATCGGCTGCAGATAGCTTGAGCAACATACCTGTAAACCGTGCCAGAAACCTGAGTTTCGCTACCCACCTTTTTGAAATGCATGGTGCCCTGGAGGTTAACTTTTTGCCTATAGAAGTATTCCGCAGAAAGGTGACTCCGTATATTTTTGGTGGGGTGGCAGCATTTTATTTCAATCCATTTGCTTTGGATAATAATGGCAATAAAGTATTCCTCAGGCCATTAAGTACAGAGGGACAAGGATTACCCATGTATCCCGACCGCAAACAATACAGCCTGGTTAACGTAGCCTTCCCATTTGGTGGTGGTATGAAATTCTTTATTGGTAAAGCCATAATGCTCACCGGTGAAATAGGTTTCAGATATACTAATACCGACTATCTGGATGATGTAAGTAAGTCTTATGTAAATCTTGATACTGTCAAGAAATATAAGGGTCTTGTTGCAGGAACTTTATCTTATAGAGGCAATACTGTTACCGGATGGAAAGGCGACAACCCTAATTATGGCTATCAACGTGGCGATCCTAAAGGAAATGACTGGTATTGGTACACCAATATTACAGCCACCATTTACTTCCACGCATTTGGTA
Source organism: uncultured Bacteroidota bacterium (assembly GCA_903912435.1). Classification (GTDB taxonomy): domain Bacteria; phylum Bacteroidota; class Bacteroidia; order Chitinophagales; family Chitinophagaceae; genus Nemorincola. The sequence continues at coordinate 3,727 of CAIWHI010000261.1, forward strand.
ATCCTAAGGAATACCTCAAAACAAAGTGCCCTGGTTTCTTCCGTTAATCATCTTTTACAAAACATAGCAAAAAGAATAAACCCACTCCATAGGAGTGGGTTTA
>CAIWHI010000262.1 GCA_903912435.1 uncultured Bacteroidota bacterium
CCCCAAAACCCCAAAACCCCTGATAAATGAAATTCGTTGAATCTGCTTAAATAATTTATAATATTTATGCCTACAGTTTTTTATAGACATTATTATTTGAAGTAAACGACTTAATTTTATCAGATTGAAGCCATTTTTCTTATCCGAAACAGTAGGAGTATTGATTATTGGGGGTAGAGATTCACCTATTGCTGGGTTAAAATTATCATGTTCAGTGGCATTGTCTGCAATTCCATCATTATCAACCCGCTGAATATCTGTTTCACCACTAAAAAAAGTTTTGTCTTCCATCCTTAATTGGTATTCCTTTTTTCTGGTAGGATATATAAACCATAAAATAAACGTAGCCGCTATCATGGCAATGTTTTTATAGATGGCCTGTAGCGGGGTCATTTGCAACTTATCACCAAAACAACCACAATTACCCGAATTGCCCTGCTTTAAAATAATTACTGTAAGGTAAATAATGAAAATTGACAGCAAACCTATAATTGCCGGGTAGGTGAATTTCTTCAAAAAAACATGTGAAAGGAGCATCAAACCCAGAAATAACTCAAACCCTATCATGAGGCGGGCAATAATACCTGCACCTATTATGCTGCTAATCCCTAAATCTAAAAAAGTCCACTGGAAACGGTCGAAGGCATTGTCATCGGGCAACATATGGAACCCCGAAAACCTGATACCTGATTTGCTATAGGCCGAATACAGGAAAGTAGCCGACAATGCCAGCAAAAGCAGAAGACCTACAATAAGTTGAATGTAATAAATTGCTCCTTTGCGGCCTTGAGTTGTGGTATCCATATTGAAAACAAGTTTCAAAATTAGGATAAACTATAGAGGATATTTGGTAAAATTTTATTAATAAAGGTAGCAGCTCTCCACAGTGGTGATACCATTATTGTGGTAGGTGCCAGACTCTTTTTTACATGCGCTACTTGCATTGTCTTTAGAATCAGTTACGCTGAACTCTTTCGAAGTACTATCTGGCAGGCCAGGAACCCCGCTATATTTAATATCGCAATGGCAAGTGTAGTTCTTTACACATGAATTCATTGTAAATAATAAGGCGAAAGCTGTAACAAACAATAAAGGCGCGCGGAATTTCATGTATGCTTCTAAAATTTGTGGTGTAAGGTAGTAATATGATGTCAAAAATCAAAATTCATTCACAGGAAATTGGTTTAGTAGCATCTTTTTGCCCGATTAAATACCTTAAGCAGCTATATTTAGCTTGATTATACGGTTAAAACCAAGATCAGGTGCATCACCTTGAGAAGATATGAGTTTATTAAGCTTACAGAATTCCATATTCATAAAATAAGCACAACATAGAATTAATTCATTTTGTGATGAGAAAACAATAATTTCGCAACCTGATATTTACAGGGTACAATTAACCTACCTGTTTAAAAACCAAATATATAATTAGATGAAAGCAACACTCCAAACTTCAAAAGGAGATATCGTAATAGAGCTTTACGATACCACTACACCTAAAACTGTTGAGAATTTCGTTAAACTAGCCAATGATGGCTTTTACAATGGCGTAAAGTTCCACAGGGTTATTAAAAACTTCATGATACAGAGTGGCGATCCTCTTACTAAAGACGATACTAAAACAAGCTTGTGGGGTACTGGTGGCCCGGGTTATAAATTTGCCGATGAAATTACCCCACGCAACAGCAATGGCATAGGTACTATTTCAATGGCAAATGCAGGCCCAAACACCAATGGTAGCCAGTTCTTTATCAACCTAAGGGACAATCATTTTTTGAATTCAAAGCATACTGTATTTGGTGCTGTATCATCAGGTATGGATGTAGCTGCTGCTATTGAAAATGTAGCTTGCAATCATGCCGACAGGCCTCTGGAGTCAATTACAATCAATAAAGTGATTATTGAGTAATTATTCGAATTAATATTAATACAAGAAAGGCTATCGGAAGATGGTCTTTTTTTATGGGTTAAATTCTTAGCCCATTTTATTAACTAAATTTTATCCCCATTACCCAAGCTTATTCAATAAATTTACGTCTAATAATATATATGTTTCCAAATGGGCACTCCTAAATCGATACAAATCATCATACCCAATCCTTGCCACGAAAGCTGGGATGAAATGACACCTATGGATGGAGGACGGTTTTGTGCCCATTGCAATAAGAAAGTTACAGATTTTACCGGGTTTACTGATAGTGAATTATACAGGCATAATACTACCCATCCTGGGGATGAGTGTGGCAGGTATCTGAGTACCCAGGTCAATAGGCCAATAAATATACCCTACCAGCCACAAAGCAGATTATACCAGATGGCTATAGCTATGGCGCTTACCTTGATTTTCACACAGGCACCACAAATTTATGCCCAGAATAAGCCCCCACTGAAAGAACAAACAAATAATCTAAACCTCAATAATAAGGTAGCAAGTACCCCGGCAAATTGTGTCCTAAAAGGAAGAATACTTAATGAAAAGAATGAGCCGATAATAAATGCAACCATACAACTATTTAATAATCAACAACTAAAGGCCGGTAACGTTACAGATTATGACGGCAACTATACCCTATCCCCGCTTGACTCAGGCAAATATGATGTAGTAGCCACCTATTATGGATATGACAGTATTATCACCAGCGTTCAAATTAAACCTGGCGATACAGTTGTCCTTGACTTGAAATTCGGCAGGCCCCATAACAGACCATTGCAGGCAGTAATTATTACAGGATATAGAGTGCCACTCGTTAGTCCTACCCAGGACGTGATAGACCTACCTCCAAATAATTCCCATCATCGGAAACAACAAAACAATAAAAAACACAAAGCAAAATGAGTAAACAAACCCCACTAATCATATCCATACCCAATCCCTGCCTTGAAAGTTGGGATGAAATGACCCTTGTGAATGGCGGGCGGTTTTGTGCCCATTGCAATAAAAAAGTAACGGATTTCACGAATTTTACCGACCAGGAACTTTACAATTTCATCAGGAACAATGGCAAAGGATGTGGCAGGTACAAAGCCAGCCAGCTAAATCGGCCTATATCAATTCCTTACCAGCCACATAGCCAGTTATACCGTATAGCCATAGCGATTGGACTAACATTGATAATTAGTCAGTCTCCTACCCTATATGCCCAAAATAAGCCGCCACTCAAAAACCAAACAAACCTGCTCCATAAAAATGATACAATTGGAACCCATACCCCAACTAAAGGACAACTTCAAGGCACAATTACAAAACAGATAGAAGGACCAGCCATGTATGCCACAGTGACGCTCCATAACAACGGCCATTTTGAAGGCGTCACAGCAACCGATATGAATGGCAACTATCAATTCAATGCACTCAACCCGGGTCAATATGAAATTAAAGCAGAACTTGTAGGCTATGATACCGCTACCTCAACCATATCGGTAAAAGCAGGTGACCACCTGATAATTGACTTCAGTTTACATTTGCACATAAATAACAATCTGGAAAACCGTTTTTTTACAGGAGATGTGTGGGATCCCACTATACAAAACCATGTACAGTATAACAAGGGAAGTGGCAAAGAATTAAAAAAATCAATTCGCAAATAGCAATATGAATAGACAAACTCAACTAGTCATTTCAATACCAAATCCTTGCAAGGAAAACTGGGATGAGATGACACCTGTAGATGGAGGAAAGCATTGCAATCACTGTAGTAAGAAGGTGTACGATTTCACTGGATATAGCGATAAACAGCTTTATCAATTTTTCGAACAAAATAAGGGTGCTATCTGCGGACTTTACCTTCATGAACAGGTAAACAGGCCTATAATAATTCCATTACAGCCTAAAAGCCAGCTTTACAGGCTCAGTATAGCAATGGGGTTAGCCCTTCTTTTTTCCCAACCTTTAATTACCGCAGCCCAGTCTAGGCCTCCTCTAAAACAGGATACCCTAGTTACAAAATCAAATAAATTAATTGGCCCAGAAAACTTAGTAGACCTTATTGGGAGGGTTACAAATGAAAATAAACACCCTATAGCAAATGCATCAATAACAATTATTAAAAATGGGGTGGAATACGTAAATTCATCAAGTGACAATGAAAG
>CAIWHI010000263.1 GCA_903912435.1 uncultured Bacteroidota bacterium
CCTTGTCTATCGTCTGTTCCGCCATGTGGTGGAGGAGGTGGTGGGGGGCCATCAAGGCGCATTGGGCCATGTGGTGGAGGGTGTTCTCCATCATTCCGTGGTCCTCCCGGCCTATCATTTTGGCCCATTCTTTTAATTAAATCACCAATTACTTTATCAAAGTCTTTTTTCTGGCCTTCAGTACAAATCGCTCTTACTTTATTGAAATGTCTAAATGATGCCGATTCTGTTGCAGCCTGGTTTTTACCAATTTGTTGGGTAAGGGAATCTATAAGTGATTGATTATCGTTAACTCCTATTTTGCTGAACAATTGTTCTTTTAGATTTTTTGATTCATCCCTCAATCTTTTCATATCACTTTGATGAATGGCAATCAGCGAGTCGTATTGCCTAATCTGGCTTTCACCAAATTGTAGGTTTCTTACCAGGAAATTGCGTGGTGATTCATTATTGGGGCGAGGTGGTGGTCCCGGTTTTAACCATAGTATTACTATCAGGCTTAGATTGCATAATACCAGTAACACTATGGTAATTATTGTGATTCTTAATGCCCTGCTCTCTTTCATATACTAGTAATTGTAGGTATTATTCATTTGTAATTCAGCCACAAATGGGTTTGATTGGTTTTGCTCCGCAACGTTCATTGATTTATTCCTTGTAGTGTAATAGAATATGGTACCAATATTTATCATCAATAGTAGCAATGCCGCTGCTGCCCATTTTACCAGAGGCAGTTTTACAATTTTGGCATCCTTTTTGTTTAATTTTTTATTGATTTTATCATATAGATGAGTTGAAGGGTGGGCATGTTGAATACCCTCAGTACTATTCATTACTGACTCAATCCATGCGTCTTTTGCTCCATTATTTTCCATACTCATATTTTAGACGTTGTTTATAACTTTTTCCTTCGCTCGTAAATGGGATCTAATTTTTTTCTTAGGTTTTCTTTGGCACGTTGTAATAATGACTCTACAGCTTTGAGTGATAGATTCATTATTTCAGCAATTTCTTTTTGGGGGAGTTCTTCAATATGAACTAGAATAAAGGCTGTTTTCTGATTTTCTGGCAAAGATTTAATTGCCTGGAAGAGGTATTTAGCATTTTCTTTTTGATCTAGTTTGATACCCGGATGAATGAAGTCTACTGCATCATTAATTGGTTCGCCACTATCTTTTTGAAATAAGGAAGTGAATATTCCTTGCCTCTTTTGGCGGTTTTGAGACCTAAGGTAATCAAGGCATTTGTTTACCGTAATCCTGTATATCCAGGTGGAAAGTGACGATAGTTCATTAAAGGATAGGACGGATGTATAGACCTTTACAAATACCTCCTGGGTAATATCCTCAGCCAGGCCGCTATCCTGTAAGAGGCCCAGGGCGGTATTGTATACCTTGCCCTGGTATAATTCTACCAATTGCCTAAAGGCAGCCTGATCTCCTGATCTTAACCTATATATTAGTTGGTCTGTAATATTGTTGGTATTTGGTAATATAAATAGGAATTTGCAATAATCGAGCCAAAACTAAAAGTGGCTACCTTTAGATAAAGATAACCACTTTTAGATGTTATAACATTCCTTAATTATTTATTAGTGTCTGATTCACCATTTGGCTTAAAGATGTTTTCATCTACAGGTTTGTTTATTTCCAATGTTTTGAAAACAATATCACCTTGAGTAGTACCGAGTTTCATTGGGAATACAATGCCTTCTGGTTGTTTTTTGAAATCATCGTAACTTATAGCTACTTCTAAATCCTCGCCATTATTTTTTACCTTCATTTCGCTTCTCATCATGTAATAGGTTTTTGTATCGAAATAGTCGGTTTGCAGGTTGCCATCTTTATCGGTAATTAATATTTTGTAGCATGGTGCACTATTAATGGTATCAATACCAATGTATTCTGATTTGCTAATGGTTGACTTATCCACCAATTGGCCCATTTTTATATTGAGTTTTTGTTGGGATAGTTTCACCTGATCTATAGGTAATTTAGTTACCTTATCCATACCTGGCATGAACATCCAACCATCAGTATTGGTAATGATGGTATAACCTTTCTGGCCACCGGCATTAATTTCCATCTTCATACCTTTCTCGTTCACCACGGTTTGGGTCATGTCAATTTCCATACCCATCATACTCATGCTGCCCTTCATCTTCAGCGTCTTGATATTGTTCCATGCAGTAGTACCTCCTATTGCATCAATATGTTTTTGTATGATTTCATCGGCATTCTGAGCTTTAGCTACCCCTATAGTAGCAATTGAAAATATACCTGCTAGCAGTACTAATTTTGTTTTTTTCATTTTAATATATTTAGTTTCCAGAACAAATATAGGAATATGGTAGATTTTAAATGGCCTGGATTTTGTTTTAACTTTTAACCTTTACCTTTTACCTTCTCTACGAAATATACTCAGAAAGCTCCAACCATCTGATTTCTTTATTTTCCAATTGCTGGGTAATAAAGAGCATACGGTTGCTTAACTGCTGTATCTGGTCATAATTAAGAGACTGGTCCATCATTTTTTCGCCTATGGTCACCTTCTCTGCTTCCATTGCAGCAATGTCTTTTTCCAGTTGGTCGAATTCGCGTTTGTCTTTGAATGTGAATTTCTTTTTTTCAGCCGGTGGTGTTATAGCAGCAGCCACTGGTTTCTGAACAACAGGTTCAGGCTTTTTAGCTATTTCCTTGTTCTTTTCTTTTGCCCTTTCTTCTATACGGTACAGGCTATAATTGCCCGGGAAGTCGCGTACCATACCTTCTCCTTCAAAAACGAAAAGGTGTTCCACCAGCCTATCCATAAAGTAACGGTCGTGCGATACTATAAGCAAACATCCCCTGAAATCGCTAAGGAAGTTTTCTAATACCGATAGTGTAGGTAGGTCGAGGTCATTAGTAGGTTCATCCAGAATCAGGAAGTTGGGGTTTCTGAAAAGGATAGCCAATAGTTGCAGCCTCTTTTTTTCACCACCACTCAATTTAGACAGGTAAGTAAACTGCTGTTCGGGAGGAAACAAGAACATGGTTAAAAACTGCGAAGCAGTAAGTGTGCTGCCATCAGCCAATGGGAAGTTTTCAGCTATATTTTTGACATACTCAATGATTCGCATGTCTTCCTTAATCTCCAGGCCCTGCTGGGAGAAATACCCAAATACTACCGTTTCACCAATATTTATCTTACCACTATCCTGTAATTCATAACCCTGCAGCATCTGTAAGAATGTACTTTTACCAGCACCATTTTCACCAATAATGCCTATTCGCTCACCTTTTTTAAATGTATAGTCGAATCCTTTCAATATTACCTTATCTCCAAAGCTTTTGTAAACCTTCTTAAATTCAGCGATCTTACCACCCAGCCTGCTCATTTTCATTTGCAGTTCCACCTTCAGGTCTTCTACTTTTTGCTTGGCTTTACCTTCTATTTCATAAAAGTTATCCTGACGGCTCTTTGATTTGGTAGTTCGGGCTTTGGGCTGCTTGCGCATCCATTCCAGCTCTTTCCTGAACAGGTTTTTGGCCTTATCTATATTGGCAATATTGTTTTCAATCCTTGCGGCTTTTTTCTCCAGGTAGCTTTGATAATCACCCTCATAGGCATACAGTTTCTCTCCGTCTATTTCCCAAATTTCATCACACACATCTTCCAGGAAATACCTATCGTGGGTTACCATCAGTAGGGTCACTTTTTCCTGGTTCAGGTAATTCTCCAACCACTCCACCATCGAAACATCAAGGTGGTTGGTAGGTTCATCCATAATGAGTAACACATGTTTATGCTCAAAACCTATATCAATCAGCACCTGTGCCAATGCAACCCTTTTGCGCTGGCCACCAGATAGTGTTTTTACCTTTTGGTCCAGGTTAGTTACATTTAATTTATTGAGGATTTGGTGCACTTTTGCCTCAAAATCCCATGCGCCTAATTCGTCAATTCTCGATAAGGCTGCAGATAAAGCCACATGGTCTTTAGAACCTTCAGAAAGGATTTTCTCGTAGTTGCGCATAGCTTCGGCTACAGGGTGGCGGTAATGGAAGATATTATCCAGTACCGATAATTCCTCAGCGAAATTAGGCTCCTGCTCAAAAAGGGCTACTGTCACATCTTTATGAATCCAGATGGTACCTTCATCCACATTATCCTTACCAGCCAATATTTTCAGCAGGGTCGATTTACCGGTTCCATTTCTTGCAATAAGGGCTATCTTATCCCCCTCGCTGATGTGAAATGTGATATTGGTAAACAAGGGTTTGATACCATAGGTCTTACTTATTTTGTCGGCTGATACGTAATGCATAATTGCTGCAAAGGTAGTAGGAAAGGGTAATAGGTTAATTGTATAATCCGTTAAAAGGATAATTAGTTTTTGAGGGGTATTTGGGTGGTTAGATTTCACCCAATTTTCGTTTTAATTCAGCGAGTTCTTTGGCAAGGGCTTCATTAGCTTGTTTTTCTTTGTCCAGTGCAAGCCGGTTTTGCTCTATTTGTTTTTCTTTAAACTCTAGTTTTAATTGTAATTCCCTTAGTTGTTCACCTCCGTTCAATGCATCAATAGTTCTCCATGCCTCAATTTCTTTATCTATTTCTTTACGGCTTGTTGGGTCGGTGCCTACATAATGTAGCACATCAATTATGTTTTTTAAATGTTCATCCTTCACTTCATACTTGTACTCCTTAATTGTTTGATTGGCATCAATGAAATTATTTTGTTCAAATACACTCAACAATTGTTCAAGCCTAGTGTGTACTTTATCATTAAAGCGGGTCATTTGTACCACATAGCAATCATGGGATAAACGCTCGATAAAGTCGCTTTTTTGATGAATGATTTTATTGGTCAGGAGGTCGGTGTAATTCCTGGCCACCTTTACAGCGGCTGATTCTACCCCTGCCAAATCAAAGCCAAGGAGATAAATAGCTATAATTGGCAATGGCTTTTTTATCTTCCCGAATTCAGTCTGAATTTCATCTTCCTTTTTATACTGATCTCCCAGGTAATTCCTAAAACGCATTAAGTCAATTGCGTTTTTAGCCTTTTGTATTTCAATCAATACCTTTTTATGCTCACCAGTATTAGTTTTGATAGTAGCGATAAAATCATACCTTGAAACAGCCAATATTTTTTGTTCGTCGGTATAAACAAACTCCTGTGGCTTAAGTTCCACATCATCCAATGTCTCTTCTATAAGAGTTTCAATGAAAAAACGGGCAATGCGGGTGTTTTGCATCAACCGTTTAAACACAACATCATAAATTGGATTCGCAATTATCATACAAATAGAAGTACATGCAAAAATACGGTTTTCTGTATATGAACGAACATGGTTTTTGTATGAAAATAAGGATCTAACTTCGAAGGGCGCTGCTGCCATTGACAAGTATTGTTTTTATAGGAAAACTAGATGGCCATGCGGAGGCCTCACCCCTGCCCTCTGCCATTGACGAGTGTGGTTTTGGAGGATTATTGTTCAAAAAGTTTGATAGCCAATCAGAGGCCTCACCCCAGCCCTCTCCAAGGTAATGGCGCTAACTTAACTATTTATATTTGCTATATTTATTTTGTTTTGTCTTTCTGTCATATGCTCTATCTGGTTTACGCTTGGGAAGTAGTAGCTTAAGAATTAATTGTTGTAGCTCTTTTACGACCCGTGGACCATCTATTATATACTCGGCCTGTTTTGTCGATAAGAACCTTCTTATTAAACGTATAGAATTTTTGAATGAGATCATCTTTGGGGGAAAAAGGCAAGTCTTTAATGCTTGCATAAATTACTTTTCGGATAAGGTTGTACGCTGCCAGCGAGACCGTTAATTCTTTTAATGACATATCCGGTGTCCGCGAACGAAGCACATTAATGTCCATAATAGTCTTTATCTCCCTTATCCCTATCTCTATGTCCCAACGCGTTAAATATAACATATGAAATTCCTCTTTTTTTATTGACCTGTCTAGTATAGTAGTATGCAGTACATATTCTTTACCTTCTGGGCTTGTACAGCATATTCTCCTCATAAGGATTTTATTAGCAGGCTCATTTTCTTCCAACCACTTGGAGCGGTTTTTAGGTGTCTTAATCCTAATAATATCGTCCCCTGGTGCCAGTGTCTCTACCAATTCATAGGATCTTTCTCTCTTAGCTGGCACCAACATCTCAATACCTTTACGCTTGCATTTGGAGATAATTTCAAAACAATTGTATAGGTCGTCAAACAATAGAATCGAACCTGGCGGCAAATCATCAATCATCTGATATAAAGAAGATAGTTCGCTTACATGCCTGTTTCTTAATCTGAAAGAGTATATCTGGCCAGTTCCCCGTTCTATTAATACTTCCACTAGCCCCTGGGGGTAGCCCTCACTTGGCTCGCCATTGTGCTTTACTTCATACTCTGCCCTGATTGTCTCAGTGTCTTGCATTTGCACATATGTCCCATCCCCAATCAGTACCCTGTATCCATGCCAGTGTGTATAATTGTTTGACGCATCAACAATACGGGTGGCATTGAACAGGTCTTGCGTTAATTTTACAGGTACTCGATCCCTGGCCTTGCTATAGGCTGCTGTATTGAGGGAAATATCCTGATCAAGGCTTTTAGGCAATTTAATTGTGTACTTCTTGGGTCTGCCAGCACTTTTTTCTTTTTGCAAATCAAGTGCTTGCTGCTTTGATGCATCTTCCTCCAGTTTTTTTATAGCTTGCTGTTTGTGTTGCTGGTGGATAGTGTAATACATATCCACAGAGTTGGCAAGGGTTTTATCCTGTTGGACAGATGTCAAAACCATGGTCAAAAGTGTATTGCCGAC
>CAIWHI010000264.1 GCA_903912435.1 uncultured Bacteroidota bacterium
ACAAAAAATGGAAAATAAAATAGAACCAATAGCTGAGGCAACCGCCGTAGTACCGGTAGCGTCTGAGGCCGCCGATGAACCCGTAAAAAAACCAGAGATAACCATTGATGAGTTCATAAAAACGGACCTGAGGGTGGGTACGATAGTAAAAGCAGAAAAAGTAGCCAAGGCAGATAAACTGCTAAAGCTGGAACTGGATATGGGCGATGAAATGCGCACAGTAGTATCGGGCATAGCACTGCATTTCACTCCGGAGGAGATTATAGGCAAGCAGGTAACTGTTGTTGCAAATTTAGCTCCCCGCAAAATGAAGGGCATAGAAAGCCGTGGTATGATATTGATGGCCCAAAATAAGGATGGCCGCCTGATATTTGTAAGCCCGCTTGAAAAAGCCGATGAGGGTGTGGAGGTGAGATAGTGAAGGGATTTTATGTAATTGTTTGGGATCATAATAACGTATAAACCCGAAGGGTTGGTATTTTTGTAGGAAATAGAATAGAAAATGATGGGAAACCCTGAAGGGATGAAATTATTCGTTTTCTATCCGAAAAAAAATATCACCCTTTCAGGGTTCAATGCACTTTAGATTTGTTGGTCTATAATAATACCAACCCTTCGGGTTTACATAATATGACTGGACAATAACAAAAGAGATATTTAATTCGTTTACCCAATTTTAGGAATTTGTACCTAAATTGGTTTGAGGTTTAAAGTTTATATTTACAGCCTAATCGCAATTTTTATGAAGACTAAAACAGTCTGGTGGATAGTTATTATTTCGGTAGTGGTAATAGTAGCATTGGTATTTGTTGCTAAAAATGCCGGCAATAATGATGTGAAGGTAGCTATAGAAAAAACAGGCCTCCACACCATCACCGAAACTGTAACCGCGAGTGGTAAAATATATCCCGAAACCGAGGTGAAAATAGCACCTGAAGTAAGCGGTGAAATCACCATGCTGGATATAATGGAAGGTGACAGTGTGCAAAAAGGACAGGTACTGGTTAAAATCAATCCGGCTATCTACAACTCAATGGTAAACCAGCAGGAAGCCCAGGTAGAACAAACCAAGGCTAGTGCTAATAATACCCGTGAGATGATGGCCCAGGCTGAATCGCAATACCAATTAGCTTTGGCCACCTACAACCGCAACAAAAAACTGTTCGACCAAAAAGTGATTTCACAATTGGAGTTTGAGCAAGGCGAAGCGAATTTCAAATCGGCTAAGGCTACCTTCGATGCAGCCAAGGCTACAACTTCGGGTGGTGTATATGGCATAAAAGGAGCAGTAGCCAGCCTCACTCAGGCAAGGGAAAACCTGCAAAAAACTACAATAGTTGCCCCAAGGAGCGGTATCATAAGCCAGCTAAATGTAAAAAGGGGTGAACGTGTTGTAGGTACTGCACAAATGGCCGGTACGGAAATGCTGATTATCGCAGATATGAATCGTATAGAAGTGCGGGTGGATGTAAGTGAAACCGATATCTCTAAAGTGAAAATTGGTGATACTACCATTATTGATGCTGATGCCTACAGGAACCGTAAGTTTAAAGGTATCG
>CAIWHI010000265.1 GCA_903912435.1 uncultured Bacteroidota bacterium
CCCTCATTTAATAGGCCCTGGCTTAAACCGGGATTCTATCTTTTTTGGGTAGTATTATCATTGTTGCAGGCCTCATTTACCCAACTCCTGCCCGACGAGGCCTACTACTGGACCTGGTCGCAACACCTTGCATGGGGTTATTTCGACCACCCACCGGCTATCGCTGCTTTCATTATGCCCGGATACCTGTTGATCAGAAGTGAAATAGGTGTTAGATTACTAACAGTGGCATCTACCACTGCCTTTATTTTTATCCTGGAGCAATTAATTAATCCCCGCCAATTAGTTGTGTATTATGCCAGCATATTATGCATAGGCATCCTCCACTTTTATGGTTTTATGGCGGTGCCAGATACCCCATTGCTCTTATTCAGTGCCACCTTCTTCTACCTATACCGCCAATACCTTAATAAGCCTGGAAACCTTTTGGCACTGCTATTATCAGTTAATAGCTCACTACTCCTGCTGAGCAAATACCATGGCATTTTAATAATATTTTTTACTGTATTGTCTCATCTGGCCTTGCTTAAAACTGCACGTTTCTGGCTCATAGCCCTGGGCACTATATTGTTTTTTATACCGCATATACAGTGGCAATACCAACATGGGTTTCCAAGTATTGTTTTCCAATTGTTTAAGCGGGCGCATGAGCAGTACAGCATTGACCTTACCCTTAGCTACCTCGGCACCTTACTGGTATTCTTTGGGCCTGCAGCTGGCACAGTACTCATGTACAATGCTTTTAAATACAAGCCCACAGATCAGTTTGATAAGGCTATGAAATACAATCTGGCAGGGGTAATCATCTTCTTTTTACTTATGACCTTTAAAGGCCGTGTGGAAATTAACTGGGTTATCATAGTACTTATACCTCTGCTCTACCTTGGCTATAAGCAACTAGCCGATAACATAACCTACCACAAATTATTAAGGGTAACCCTCTTACCTACTTTATTGCTCATCTTCCTGGCCCGCATATTTATGGTCTATGATTATCTGCCTACCAAATGGCAGTTCGAAAATGATTTTCATGGTTATAAAAGCTGGGCCCAAACGGTAAAAGAGCATTCAGCAGGCAGACCTGTACTTTTTATGAACTCCTACCAATACGCCTCAGAATATGAGTTTTATACCGGTGACCCTACCTTCACACTCAATAATATGATGGGCCGCAAAGACCAGTATTATATATGGAACCTGGAAAACCAATGGCAGGGTAAGGACGTTTTTATGGTGCCTAATTACGATGTATACGGACATCCCCGTTTCAACACAGCCCGTGGTATCTACCAGGAATGGCCCATTAACAATTTCAGGTCGGCAAGCAATGTCGCAATAACATTTCCCGAAAAAACAGTTAAGACCCATGTAGGCAGCAAAATCAACGTGCCATTTCTAATAAATAAAACTGGCAACAATAATATTGACTTCGAATCGAACAAAGACTACCCTGCCTATATACACCTGCACTATTATGATTACCGTAAAATGATTAAAGAAGCCGATACGGATTTCAGAGTAAACAATACATTGCTCAATAATACCCAGTCCTCCACAATATCAGTTGTAGTACCTGATAAACCCGGCAAATACCACCTGTACTTGTCAATAAAATGCGGCGAACTCCCACCGTCCATCAATTCAGCAGGGCTGGAAGTAGTGGTAGAGTAAAACGATTATTGTCCCGGCTTTTATTTCGCTATTAGGCAATAATGGCTATAGCACCATTCATCATGGGTAATGCTATTGGGGTTTTACTTCAAGGTGCCCCACCATTGTCACTAAGTTAATGATTTTGAAAACTTTTTGAGATATTTTAATTTATGTATTATATAAACCCACAGGGGTACAATGTGAATAGCACCAGGTGTAAACCCAGAGTTGTTGGAGGCTGTTTTTATATGGTTAAAAAATCCCGAAGGATGACATGATTAGTACCGCTTACCGCCATCAGACAGAGGGCTTTTGGCGAGATGGTAGGCCTCGACAATTCAAATCGGTCTGACCGCAGAAAGCGGTGCTGACAGATTTGAATTCCTGATTTTGCTTTTTAATTTGATATTGGGCTGAGGGGTTGATTGAACTGTGATACCAGCCTCATTTACAGGCAAATAGTAATACTAGACAACAGTCTTTTTGTATTGGAAGGCTATCCGACAGCGCAGATGGTGCCAGAACAGGAGCAATTATAACCGGGAATGCACCACATTGGAAGACGGATCTGCATATATGAAGTATGTGCACTGGAAGAATTTCTGATCAACCCGGCTCGACATTTCCACAGGCAAGCTACATGACTTTGCGAGTGTCGCGTGGAATACAACTGCTGCGCGGGCTACTCAACCAAGGGGCACCCTGCTCTGTCCAGTGCAAACATCTCAACTGCGAATTGAAGCGAAAGGTTACAATTTATATAAAGTAACACCTAAAAAGCAGTAGTTTTTATTTCATCATTATTGAAAGCGACTAAATAGTTATTCCCATTATTTTCAACGACACATTCAAAAGGTTCGGGTTTGATTTTAATATCTGTAGGAAACCAAATGTCTTTAATTTTATAGTTAGGTATTAGAAAAATCCCTTCTTGATCACCTATTGTTCCAAATCTTAGAGTATCTCCTTTCCAGGCAGCTGTGCCAATTTCTAATTTCAATTGGTCGTTTACTTTTACTATATTTTCGCCCGGCAACCCAATTTCATTTACACACA
>CAIWHI010000266.1 GCA_903912435.1 uncultured Bacteroidota bacterium
CAGCATCCCATTTATCTACAAAGCCTTCTACCGTAGCCAATTCTGCACAATCATCAAGCGTTACAGCTACCCCGGTTTCATGCATCAGCAGGTTATTACTTTCCAGAAATTTTGCAAACAACATTTTGTGCCAATATTCATAAGCCAGTTCATAAGCCAGATAGGTAATTTGCTGTGTGCCGTTCGCCAGTATATCGCCAAGTAACCGGGCTTTGCTTCGTAGTCTGCTGCGCAGGGTGCGTTGCTCGGTACTCATGTGGGCAAAAGGCTCCTGCTGATCAGTTGCCAAATGTTGCAAAGCATTTCTTGCACCAGCCTCGGCAAGGCGGCGGGCTTGCTTTACTGCGGTTTCGAGTAAATTCCTTTGTTGCGGTGTGAGAACTGCCATAATTTTTTATTTCAAAATAATTGTACTTGATTTTTTTAATAGAGTTTCTAATTCCTTTTTCAGTTCTGCAATGTAACTTTCAATATCGGCTTGTGTAGAAATGGTCTTTCTCGGCAAACTAAAACTATATGCCTTTGGTGCAGATAGCTTAATAGCTTCATCAATTGCAGCCTGAAATTGTCCGGGCAAGGCTGCAATTTTTGTATTCCAAGCGTACAATGATGTTTTCTGCAATTGGTTGAGCAACCCTTGTGCATCTACCGGTTTTATTTCCGGCTTTGCCAATAATTGGTTTTTAGCCAAAATTGTATGTTTCTGTTCAGGGTTCAATTTATTAAAGTATTCATTTTGCTGTATTTCAGCCATCTTAGTATCATACAGCTTTATATAAACCTCCTTTATTTGAATAAGGGCAGTTTTCAAATGCTCTGTCAGGGTAGTGAGCAAGGGCTGTATCAGGTCTGGTTCCTGTAACAACAACCTGTTATCTCTTATGGCTTCAATTTCTTTTTTCAATTGCTCCATACCCAGTTCTTCTGGTGCAAAATTGGCAAGGGCTTCCAGCTTATCCCAAAGGGGTTCTCTCTGCCCTACAATAACTGCCTTTGCTGTCCAGTCAGTATATTTATTTTTTAAATCATCTTGTTCATCCAAAATCCTCAACAATCGCTCATTTCCATCAAGGTTTTCAATCTCACTGACAAACTTTAGATTTAATGGTTCAGGTCTTGGTGTAGTACCACCTACTTGCTCGGCAAGGTTTTTCAATTTATTCAGTAAAGTATTAGAATTCAAAAACTCTTCGCCGGGTTTGCAGTTAATACCTGCGTCCATATACAGCTTTCTCAGTTTTATCTTATCGGTTACTTGTAGTGTATGGATTTCTTTTTTAAAGGCAGCTCCACCAATCTTAGCCTGATTAATATTAGTTTCGGGCGTAGAAATATGTTCCGTATTCCGCAACATCACAATCACAGTATCAATAGCATCCTGGCTCCAACCATAGGGTGCTCTCATAAAGGTGCTGCGTATCTCCTTACCCTGTTTGGTATTATTGCCAATGAACCGCAATATTTCAACTCCAACAGGATGGTCTTTAGGTTCTTTATCCCAGCCTATCCGTTTCAAAGCATCAGGGTCTCCTGCTAATGCCTTGTTGAGCGCCTTATCCCAATCCTTATTATCGCCTTTGCTAAATTCGGGGAACTGCCTGCTGGCTATACTATGCAAGGCATTATCAATATTATCTCTAAGGTTGCCCAACTCTACTGCATTGCCCCCGGCAAGGTAAGTTACCGCATCATTACAAATTTTAGCTACCAAGTCTTCAATAGCTGTTTTTGCCATACCCTTGCGGGTTTCCATGCTTTTTTGCGCCAATTGTCCTTCCGGTGAAGATGGCAACCCTTTGGTTTGTAATGCCAATCCTGCTGCCAGAAATTTCACTATTTCCACCTTCAAGTCCTGGTCCCTGAATTTCTTTACAAAAACATAAGCCAATGATGAATCCGTTCCTTCGCTTCTGATCTCATTAATTACAGCACCTTCGTTTTCATTCCACCCGTCTCTAACCCACAAATTCAATTTATTTTCTGTATTGGGTCGTTCAGTCTTATCCCAAATTTCAAACTCACGAATGCGTTTAGAAATTCCCTGCTGAATACTGATGGTATTGGTATTATCCTTAAAAAATGCTGTTATTTTCTCTTTGCGTAATTGCTGCACTTTATCATCGCCATTACTATTTATTTTCATTGCCTGCGCAATATATTCCTGCTCCCATTCTGCACCTTCCTTAGTTTGCAACTTCACCTCATCGCCAACTGGCATCAGCACTCTTTCATCCAAAAGTTTTTTTACCAATTCCTTTACCTTATTCCTGAATTTATCAGAATTTTCAATCACATTATCCAGCAACAAGTCGGCTATTGTGCCAGGTTCTGATTTCAGTTTTACACCAGCTACATCTTTGGGAAGCTGGTCTAATAAAAACACAACACTCAAAATCCTGCCTTCTAATGCGTCATCCCCAGCTTTCGCTTTTCGTTCTTGTATTTGGTTGTTGGTTTCATTCAGTAGCAAGGCATTTTGTAAAAGCTGCGATTGTTTTTGTTCAAATATTAAATCGGCAGGCACAATATTGCCAACTGGTTTATC
>CAIWHI010000267.1 GCA_903912435.1 uncultured Bacteroidota bacterium
AGAAAGATGAATCATGAGGAGGGGAGCCAGTTATATGAAAAGCTCAACTTTATCTATCTCGAAATACCCAACTTCAAAAAGGAAGTAAGCGAGTTGGATACAAGGCTTGAAAAATGGCTCTATTTCCTAAAGCACCTCAACGATCTTGACCATATACCAGCTGTCTTCACCAATGAAGCTGTGTTCTCCCACGCATTTGAAAAAGCTGAAATTTGGGCTTTATCACAGACAGAATACATTGATTATATTAATAGCATGAAGGGCTACAGCGACCTGGAAGCTTTAATTGAATCAGCAGTTGATGAAGCCGTTATTCGAGCATTATCGAAGGTGGAATCTGAAAAAAATGAAGCCCTAAAAGATGTAGAATTAGAGAAACAGCAAGCACTTGCAAGGCTGGAGCTTGAAAAACAATTGGCCATTGAAGCCACTGAGAAAAAAGCAAGACTGAATATGGCCAAAGAGTTGAAAAAAAATGGTGTAGATATTCATCTCATTCAAAGTATTACAGGCATTATCAATGAGGATTTAGATTTATTGTTAAATCAAATTCCTCTACCCCCCATTTAAAATCCCCTCTTTTTCCCCCTACAGTTAGGGATTTTTATTTTGGTGCTAGTATCACGAATCAGGAAATATCATTTACTTTACATCAATAATTTTTGAGCAAATGATAAGTATCCGGAACATTGTAAAACAATATGCCAACCACAAGGCTCTTGATAATGTGAGCATTGAGGTAGAAAAAGGAACTGTATTCGGTCTTTTGGGGCCAAATGGTGCCGGTAAAACATCTTTGATACGTATTATCAATCAGATTACAGCCCCTGATTCAGGCGAAATATTGTTGGATGGTCAAAAGCTAAATAAAAACCATATCGAACAAATTGGCTACCTACCTGAAGAGAGGGGCCTTTACAAAAAGATGGAGATTGGTGAGCAGATACTTTATTTGGCTCAATTGAAAGGACTCAGCATGGCCGAGGCGAAAACCCGCGCTAGGTATTGGTTTAAAAAGCTGGAAATACAGGATTGGTGGAACAAAAAGATAGAAGAGCTAAGTAAGGGAATGCAACAAAAGGCGCAGTTTGTAGCCACTGTAATTCATAACCCCGACCTGCTGATACTTGATGAGCCATTTTCTGGTTTCGACCCTGTAAATGCCGAAATTATTAAGAATGAAATTTTGGAACTGAATAGAAATGGAGCTACCGTAATTTTCTCTACACATAGAATGGAGTCGGTGGAGGAATTGTGTCATTCTATTGCCCTGCTCAATAAGTCAAAGAAAATCCTTGATGGGAAAGTAAAGAATATCAGGAATGCTTACCGTAATGGCACCTACAATATTGAGTATGAAGGAAATAAAATAAATGCTGATGGTCGCCTTCCATTCAAAATATTGTCGGAATCAAATGTTGATGGCACCCATCAAATGACTATCAATATTGGGGATGGCACCTGGGTAAATGATGTGCTCCAATATATCTTGCCATTGGTAAATATTACCAAATTAGAAGAGAAAATACCCACCATGCATGAAATATTTATACAAAAGGTGAGTAAGGAAGATGCCCAATAATTCACCGGTTTTATTTTTAATAGC
>CAIWHI010000268.1 GCA_903912435.1 uncultured Bacteroidota bacterium
CTATTGCAAAGCTAGCGGTGGAGAAGGTAGATGCGCAGGAAATAAGTCAAAAACTACTGGAATAGCCCTTATGCCTTTCCTTCGGCTTCCAGCATGATCATTTCTTTGGCCTTGGTAAGGAATTCGGAGGCGAAAATAAATGAGTTGAGCTTTTCGTCCTTGCTAAAGATGATTTCCTTATTGGTGCCTTCCCATTGTTTATTGCCCTGGTACATATATACAATATGGTCGCCACTTTCCATTACCGTATTCATATCATGGGTATTAACGACGGTAGTAATATTGTATTCGGTAGTGATTTCTTTTATCAGCCTGTCAATTACCATTGATGTCTGTGGGTCGAGGCCTGAATTTGGCTCATCGCAAAACAGGTATTTAGGGTTTTGAACAATAGCCCTGGCTAGTGCCACACGCTTGCGCATACCACCACTTATCTCGGCAGGGAATTTACGGTTGGTATCTTTCAGGTTCACCCTGTCTAGTACTTCATTTACCCTTTTGAGCTTTTGCCTGAAACTAAGCTTAGTAAACATATCCAGCGGGAACATTACATTGTTTTGCACCGTCTTACTATCAAACAATGCCCCACCCTGAAACAACATGCCTATTTGCTTTCTTAACTCTTTCAATTCTTTTACCGGCATTGTTACAAGGTCGCGGCCCTCATAAAGCACTTCCCCCGAGTCGACCCCGAGCAAGCCTATCATTATCTTCATGAGCACGGTCTTGCCACTACCACTGGTACCAATGATGAGATTTGTTTTACCTGCCTCCATTTTGGCGGAGACATTGTGTAAAACCACTTTGTCGTCAAAGCTTTTTCTTATGTTCTTAATCTCGATCACTTTTCAAATTTAAAAGTCAAAAGTCAAAAGTTAAAAAACGAAATGGGTAAAACTTTTGATGTAAAATTATCTTTATTCCATTAGGGTTTATGCAAAAGGTGTCAAAAAGCTAAATCAACTTAATATTGCTCAAAAATCTTGAAGCGGCAATACCCCCTTGAGCGTTGGCCCTGTGCACAAGCGAAGGGGGTTAGGGGGATGTCCATATTAAAATTGTGAAACCAACTCATAATCAAACCAACTCATAAAAAATATTACCTCACATTATTCACTTCTACTTTTTTATAATAGCCCCGGCCTTTAGACCGGGGAATTAGCAACTTAGTTTTATGGCTTTAGCCAAATTATCCCATGTATTTAGCAGGTTATACTGTACTAGCACATCCCCCTAGCCCCCTTCGCCATCGCTCGAAGCCATCGCCCCAAGGGGGAATTGCTGCCTCAAGAATTTTAAGCGATTGGTCATTATTAAGCTTTAAATGGTGGCTTGTGCAATATTTTGACACCAAAAATCAGCCATTTACCAAATCCCACACCTACACCTGAAACACCCCCATCTTAAAATCCTGTTCTATAGGGGCATGATTGGCGGCATTAATACCCTCTGATATTACTGAGCGGGTCATAATAGGATCAATGATATCATCTACCCACAACCTTGCTGCCGAATAATAAGACTGGGTCTGGGTTTCATACCTGTCAATACCTTCCTGCAATATAGCTTTCTCCTCCTCGGGGGTATGTGTTTCGCCCTTCGATTTCATAGATGCTTTTTGAATCTGCATCAGTGTCTTTGCTGCCTGCTCGCCACCCATTACAGCTAGTTTGGCGTTAGGCCATGCATAGATAAACCTTGGGTCATATGCCTTGCCACACATAGCATAGTTGCCTGCCCCAAATGAATTGCCTATGATAATGGTAATCTTAGGTACTATTGAGTTAGATACGGCGTTCACCATTTTGGCACCATCCTTTATTATCCCTGAATGCTCACTACGGCCACCTACCATAAAGCCATTCACATCCTGCAGGAATACCAATGGTATTTTCTTTTGATTGCAATTCATGATGAAGCGTGCTGCCTTATCGGCACTATCGTTATAGATTACACCGCCCATTTGCATCTCGCCCTTGCCACTCTTCACTATTTTGCGCTGGTTGGCCACAATGCCCACTGCCCAGCCATCTATACGGGCGTATCCGCATACTATTGTCTTGCCATAGTCTTCCTTAAACTGGTCGAACTCTGATTTGTCAACAATACATTTTATTACATCTACAACATCGTAGGGCTTGTTGTTGAGGGTAGATACCAGGCCATATATTTCGGTGGCTTCCTTCGCAGGTGCTTCAGGTTTGGCCCTGTCGTAACCGCAACGTGGTTGCTCGCCTATCTTGCCTATTATGCGGCGCACCTGGTCCAGGCATTCGGCCTCAGTCTTAAATTTATAATCGGCTATGCCGCTAATTTCGGTATGTGTTTTGGCACCACCCAGGCTCTGGATATCAATATCCTCGCCTATGGCTGCCTTTACAAGGTATGGACCAGCCAAAAAGATGCTGCCATTACCTTCCACCATCAGTGTTTCATCGCTCATTATGGGCAGGTAGGCACCACCGGCTACACAGCTACCCATTACGGCAGCTATCTGGGTAATACCCATAGCACTCATTTTGGCATTATTCCTGAAGATACGGCCAAAATGCTCCTTATCGGGGAAAATCTCATCCTGAAGTGGAAGGAATACCCCGGCACTATCTACCAGATACACCACCGGCAGGTGGTTTTCCATAGCTATTTCCTGTAGCCTCAGGCTTTTCTTCCCTGTTATTGGGAACCATGCCCCGGCCTTAACTGTATTGTCATTGGCCACAATCACGCACTGACGGCCATTGATATATCCCAGTCCACCTATCACCCCACCGGCTGGGCAACCGCCGTGTTCCTTGTACATCTCATATCCGGCAAAAGAACCTATCTCAGTAAAAACGCTGCCTTTGTCAATGAGGTATTTTATTCGCTCCCTTGGGGCCATTTTGCCTTCGGCATGGGCCTTATCGGTATATTTTTTACCACCGCCCAGGTTTATTACAGCCTGTCGTTGTTTCATCTGGCTCACTGCCAGCCTCATTGCATCATCGTTCTTATTAAATTCCAGGTTCATCCAGATATTGGGATTATTTGGGCGCAAAAATAGGAGTATAAATTGAAGGTAAGGTAATACTTATAAGGTAAAATCTGAAATAAGTTTTGGGGGAAGGTACTATTGAGCAAACCCATTAATTCTATAAATGCAAGCAAAGGGCTAGATAAATGGTGAGTAGCTCAATCATGTTCAAGCAGCAATTACCAAACATGGTTGGAGAATTGTTCTGAATGTATGGGTATTCGGGTATTAACTTAGTGACTATTATTATCACACTTTAAGAGTTTTATACCATTCAAACAAAATGGGCTATAATAATGCCAACCCTTCGTGTATATGATTTGCAATAGAGGTATCACACCCCCGGCACAGTAAAAATAAACTTGCTCCCCTTACCCATTTCGCTCTCCACCCATATTTTGCCGCCATGCTTTTCTACAAATTCTTTGCATAGTATCAGGCCCAGGCCGGTGCCTTCTTCATTGTTGGTGACCCGGGTAGAGAATTTACCACTTAGGCTAAATAACATATGTATGGACTTTTCATCAATGCCTACCCCGTTATCGGCCACTGTAACCTTTACCCAATTATCTGTTTTTTCGGCTTTTACACCAATATTGCCACCACTATGGGTGAATTTTATGGCATTTGATGCCAGATTGCGGAATACGGTGCTCAGCATTTCCTTATCAGCCATCACTTCCAGGTCATCAGGTATTTCCTTGTTTATGTTGATGTTTTTTTGGTTGGCAACCCCACAATA
>CAIWHI010000269.1 GCA_903912435.1 uncultured Bacteroidota bacterium
AAATCGGGCAACAGGTGAAGACCTTCTTCCGTTAGGTACCAATTGGGGAAACTCCAGGCTTCTTTAGTGTTATAGTTGCAAACTGCATCTTCACCGTGTTCCTTCATTTTCTTTGGGTAAAGGCTCTTTAGCAAATCGATCAGTTTTGGTGCAAAGACATCACCCCTATAGGTTAGCCATTCTTCAGTTTCGGAAGAGGGAACATTGGCGGAGGATAAGAATAAAATATCCTCAAGATTCAGTTTATTGCCAGTTTTCAAATTCAGGTTCAGAGGGTCGTTGCCATAGTCGGGGTAGGCACCACCACAGTAATAGTCGGTATAGGTATTGATGCTTAATACATCTTTATTGATAAACACACCCTGAATTTTAAAATCGTAGGAGGAGCAGGAAAAAAACATACAGGTACTTTCAATCAGGGTATTTTCAATAAGCTTATTTACCTTTTTCATTATTTCATTATCGCAGCCATCTGCTATTCTGGGATATATAACCTTCGATTTACCGATATGCACATACTCCAGGGTGATATTATCGACCTTAACCAGCGAATCGCCTACTAGTTTCATTGAGGCAATACGCATGAAATTATAGGTATTCTCAGCTTTCTGGCCAATAACATAGGGAAGCTTTGCAAATGGATTGTTTACTGTGGCCAGGTTTATGGTATGCAAGGTTACCTCCAGTTTTTTGCCCTCATTGTTTACCCAGCTACCTACTGCATTGTTACCATTTACTTTCAGGGTAATGGTTTCAGATGTGTCATTTCTTTTTAGTTTTTTATTGTATGAATTACAGTAGAGGGTTAACTTGTTCTCTTTAGCATAGCCACTAAGGTGAATATCGTGTAATGAAGATTGATAAAAGTATACTGCACCACAGTTTTCTCCATCGGTACTTAGGTTCATTATAATGGGGTAGGGGCCTACATTACCCTCAAATAAGTAGCTTTTTTCAGTTGCATGAAGTTGTAATGACAACAATAGGATGGCTATAATGCGAGCTATTTTCATATGCAGTGATAGGTGGTTTTTAAAAACTGGCCTGTGTTATATTTTTAATCTTCTATCCCCAGGTCGCGGTTATAAATATCGGTACGCATTTTACCGTAGAAGAGCATTTTCTCGTTTTTCGGGTCATAAAAGGTAATGAGCACATAGGGTTCGTTGTAGGCCGCTTCGCTTATGTTGGCAGTTACCTTCATTATTCGTTTATGTTTTTTATTAAATACCGCAGCATGGCCCGATAAAATCAAAAACGCACCTACTCCATCTTGAATAAGTGGTTGCAGATTATTCCGGTACTCTAAGTGGTTATTGGAATAAAGCTCGCAGGAATAATATTTGCCCGTATCCAGGTAGCTTTTAGTGCCATATACAGTATCGCCACCTTCGGCCAAAAAGCCCAGGGTTTTATCAATATCTTTTATACTAAATAAGATTGTATAACCTTGAAATAGCACCTTTACTTTTGGAACAGTCCACATATTCCTAAGATTGATGGTGCGCTGGGCTTGTGTAGTGTAAGCAAAAACCAGCAACAGCAGTAGTAATTTACTTTTCATTGTCATCAAAATTATCACTCTAAAGTACGGAAAACCGTTAATTTTATGGTCTAAAATTAATTAATGAAAAGCTTTGCCAGTGATAATTATGCCGGTGTGCTGCCGGAGGTAATGGAAGCCTTACAAAGGGCCAATATTCAGCATTCCAGGTCATACGGTGCGGATGGTATTACCAGCAGGGTAGTATCATTATTTAGAGAGGTGTTTGAAGCCGACGTAGATGTATATTTCGTGTTTAATGGCACAGGTGCCAATGTATTGAGCATAAGTAGTGCAACACAATCTTATAATGCTGTGCTTTGCTCTGATACCTCACATATTTATAATGATGAATCATCGGCTCCCGAAACATTTACAGGGTGCAGGTTTTTCCCTTTGACGGCCAATGACCATGGTAAGCTTGATTTGGACGTGATAAATGACAAGTTGATAAGGAAAGGGGATGTGCATTATGCCCAAACGGCTATGCTATCAATAACCCAGTCAACAGAATATGGAACTGTGTATACACCTGATGAAATTAAATCAATTTCGGCTTTGACCAGAGAGAACGGACTCTACCTGCATATGGATGGTTCGCGTTTCTTCAATGCAGCAGCATCATTGGGTTGTAGTCTCAGTGATATTAGCTCTAAGGCAGGGGTAGATATTCTGTCTCTTGGGGGCACTAAAGCAGGTATGATGTTTGGCGAGGCAGTAGTGGTGTTTAACAAGGAGCTAAGTAAGCATATCGCCTTTAAGCACAAACAGGTAATGCAATTGGCATCAAAAACCAGGTTTATTGCTGCACAGTTTGAAGCTATGCTTAAGAACGAACTATGGCGTAAAACGGCTACCCATGCCAATACCATGGCTTCAAAACTACATGAGGCCCTTAGGTATAATAAGCTGGTGAAAATAACCCGCCCCGTACAGGCTAATGCACTGTTTGCCGAGATTCCACGCGAAT
>CAIWHI010000270.1 GCA_903912435.1 uncultured Bacteroidota bacterium
ATCGCTTTTTATATAACCAATAGTGTTATAATGGCTATTTTGTACTGTACCATCACTTTTGAAATAACCTACCGTATTGTAGTGGCTATCCTGAATAGTTCCATCAGATTTTATGGTGCCAGAATTATTGTAATGGCCATCCTGCATAGTTTGTGCCTGAACCAGACTAAAGCTGCACCCTAAGCCTAAAATTATGAAGATCTTTTTCATTGGTATTTTGTATTAAGTAAATGTAATTGAAGTTTTTATTATTAGAGCGGATGTTACAAAAAACGCACCGGTTTTTTAAGTTCAGTATATCACCGCATGATGTTGGGGTATGCATCTTTAGGTGAAAAAGAGCGGGAGGAATACAAATATACCTAATGCTTATAAATTAGGTCAGCTTAATAATTTGTTGAAGATAAAACCCGAAAATCAATGTAAAACTCCACAAAGTCACAAAAAAATAATCATCTGCCACCGTTTTTCCCAATTCCCTAACATATAGAAAACACCAATCATCATAAAAAGCTATACCTTTGCGCCTCATTTTTCCTTTTCATGGATCGTAACCAAGTTATTGGCTTTGCTCTTTTGGCATTGTTGCTGATAGGGTATCTTACCTACAATCAGCACGAGCAGAAAGTTTATTTAGAACAAAAAAAAGCAGATAGTATTGCTTTTGTAAGGGCTCATCTCCGCCCCATTGTAGACAGTAGTAAGGCTTCGCCTGCTTCACAAGCTGTAGGAGTAGACTCCCTAACACTCCAAAGGCGCAAGTCGCAGCCCTCATCCTACTATGGTGAGGCTCAGACAATTACCCTCGCCAACAAAAAACTGTCCGTACAGTTTTCCTCGAAGGGTGCCTTCCCTGTAGCGGCCAACCTTCTGGAATATAAAACCAGCAGGATGACCCCACTTTACCTATTTAATGGTAAGGGCAACCAGTTTACCACTGTCCTACCATTTGATAATGGTAAGTCTACCGGCGACCTGTTTTTTACGCCGGTTACTACCAACGAACCTAACGGCGATAAAACTGTAGACTTTGCTGCCGACCTTGGTGATGGCAAAAAGGTGGATATGATTTACACCCTGCCCGCCGATGATTATATGATGCGTTGTAGCATTGTGCTCACAGGAATTACGGCCACCAGCCTGCCTATCACATGGCAAACACAGGGCCTCCGTACCGAAAAAGACATTACCAACGAGCGTATGGCTGCCCAGGTGTACTTCCGCAATAAAGCCGGCGATGCCGATTATTTTACCATAAGGGAAGACAAGACCGTTACCAATAATGCCACACAATGGGTAGGCTTCCGTAAGCAATATTTCAGTACAGCACTTATTGCAGCAGACGAGCAGTTTACTAAAATGGACCTGAACTTCGTTTCAAAAGCTGAAGATACTTTGATAGTTGCCCAGACAAGGGCAATAGTAAACCTCCCTTTAAAACCAGGCAGCAATACCCAGACCGGCTCAATGCGTATGTATATAGGCCCTAATGACTATCACACCCTGCAGTCTTACAAAATGGATATGGATGATATGGTGCCATTGGGTTTTGGTGTTATGGCCTTTGTGAAATATGTCAACAAGTTTGCGCTTGTGCCCATATTCTATTTCCTGGCTGGTACAGTTAAGAATTATGCCTTGGTAATTGTATTGATGACTTTGTTCATCCGTCTTATCCTTTCCTTCTTCACTTACAAAAGCTACCTGTCATCAGCCAAGATGAGGGTGATGAAACCCGAACTGGATGCCCTGCGTGAAAAAATAGGTGATGACCAGCAGAAATTCAGCATGGAGCAAATGAAACTCTACCGCTCTGCAGGTGTCAACCCATTAGGGGGTTGCTTGCCTATGTTGTTCCAGTTGCCCATCCTGCTTTCCATGTATTACATGTTCCCTAACTTTATCGAGTTCAGGCAACAAAGTTTCCTGTGGTGTCACGATTTGTCTACCTATGATAGCATCTTCAATTTCGGTTTCTCAATACCAGCCTATGGCGACCACATCAGCTTATTCACCTTAATGATGACAGGCTCCAGTTTGTTCCTTGCAGTCTACAATCGCAACATGACCCCTCAGGACCCAAACAATCCTATGATGAAGTACATGCCCTACATCTTCCCGGTAATATTGATGGGTGTATTCAATAAAATGGCTGCGGCACTTACTTTCTATTACACATTCAGTAACCTGTTAAGTATTGCTCAGCAATTCATCATCCAGAAGTATTTCATTAATGAGGCTGCCATCCATGCCCAGTTGCAGGAAAACAAAACAAAACCTGTTACCCAAAATAAATGGGCTGCCAAATTTGAGGAAATGCAAAAGCAACAAACAGATAAAAACAAAACAACTCCCCGCATCAACAAAAAGAACTAACTTTTATAAGTTCCATTAATATTAGAATGAGTTAATCAGCCCAGGCAAAAACCTGGTATACTGATTAACTCATTTTTGTTTAACCCCAATAAGGCAAAATATTTGCAATGTCGCCCTGAAAGGGCAAAATCCCGGAGTACCGATGTCTATCGGTAGGCATCGCCCATCGAATTAATGATTAACACTAAAATGATGTGAACGCCCTGAAAGGGCACAATATACTAGCCCAGGGCATCGCCCTGGGAGGGTGTGACAATCGAGTTTGAAAGCCCTGAAAGGGCAAAATCCCGGAACGATGGGCATCGCCCATCGAAATAATGATTGGCACTACAATGATGTCAACGCCCCCTGTTGTTCCGAGATGTTCCGACAGGGACATCCGGAACAAAAAATAAAACTCCTTTTTCAAAGGCATTCACCATCCCCAAGCCCAATAAATGTGAATTCTGCCAATTCTTTAATTCTGTAAATTCTGATTCACACTTTATCCCTTTTTAACTTCAAATACCAATCCAGATTCTTTTTCGCAGTAATTGTTGATGGGTTATCAGCACCATAAAGTTCTAAAAATAGAGAATATGATTTTTGGGCGTAATATAATGCATTAATCAAATCTCGCTTTTTATTAAAAACCATACCTACATTATTGTAATCTCTAGCAGTATTAGGATTTCTCTCACCGTATAACTGCAAATCAATTTCTAAAGCAACTTTTGAATATTCTAATGCCTTTTCTATATCACCTTTATCCATCCATAGCATCCCTAAGTTATTGTAATCAATTGCAACTCTAAAATTATCCTTACCAAAAAATTTAATGTCAATTTGCAAAGCATTATTAAAATATTCTAGTGCCAAGTCTAATTTACCTTTTCGTTGCCATACTAGTCCCAAATTAACAAAGCGAATAGCAATGCTAGGATGCTCCGCTCCAAATTGTTTACTATCAATTTTTAATGCTTTTTCATAATAATCTATTGCTTCTAATAGATTACCCTTTCTTTCCAGAATAAAACCAACATTATTATAATAAGTAGCCGTTCTTGGATGTTCATCCCCTAATAAAGTTGAAACTATAACTAACGCCTTATTTTGATATAATAATGCTTTATCAAAATTCCCTTTATAGTGCCATATTCCTCCCAAATTATTATAATCCCTAGCTACATTGAAATTAACATCTTTAAATAAATACAAATCAATTTTTAATGCTTTTTCATGGTAATAAATAGCCTTATCCAATTGACCAAGTTCCCCATAAATTACACCTAATTCATTATAATTAATAGCAACTTCTTCACTACATTGACCAAACTGTTTTAAATCTAATTCAAGTGATTTTTCAATAAAAATTAAGCCCTTTTTCAAATAACCTAATGTCATGCATATTTTACCTGCCTCGTGACAATACATAGAGTTATCTATTGATATTTGAGCCGCCAATTCATAATACTTAAGTGCTTCATAATATTCTAGTTTTAGTTCTTTTATTTTGCCAAGTCCATAAAAATCAGAGGCTACTTGTTTTATCCTATCTTCTGCTGATTTCAAAAGGAGATTTTCTGCCTCATCATAATTTTTGGCTTCTACTGCTTCGAGTGCTTTTTGTTTTAATGCGCTTTTTTCTTTGTCGGCTTCTAATAGTTTAATGAGTTCCTTTCCCTCTTTTTCTTGCTTTTCAAGTATTTCTTTGGTCTGGTATAATTCCTTTTGCAGACCTTCCTTTTCTTTGGTTAGTTCTTCAATTTTGGCTTCCAGCTCGGGATTCGGGTCTATTATATTCGTTTGTTTTAAGGCATGTAATTCTTTTTCAATGCCTCTTAACAAGCTTAAACCATCCTCGGTATTAGTAAAACTTTGCTTTTTAATGGCTGCTATATCATTTTTACTAATCCTTTTAATGATATATTCAGCAGCATCTTTTGGTGTAATCCCTCGTAAATCTATATAACCATCAATAGATAAAGCCCCATCAATAGGGCAATCATCAAATCTAAATGGCATAAGTTCATCATCCTTCTTATGTTTTATCATATCCCTTATGGCTCGCCACTCTACCCCACACCATTCTTTATTGGCATAATCTTCGCATAGAAAGTAGGCAACCAATTCTGAATCATCCTTGTAAATATTGAGTAGATAAATATCCAGATTGTTTCGGGCTAGTTCGTCTTTATGGAAATTATCATAGAAAACATTGGGCTTGCCATATTCATAGGCGAGATGGTCTGCAACTTCCTTAATATAATCCCTATGTTCCCCTGGAAAAGAAAGGGCTACTTTAAATCGTTTGCCTTGGGAGGCATTAGTGGCTGGTGTGCTCATGGTGGTAAAATGTATGATAAAGGTATATTTTATGTCTTAAAACAAAAACTATTAATGGACAAAAATTACAAGTATTGATTTTGGTTTTATTCTTGTAAAATCAATTTCGGATTTGGGCTAAAGCCCACTGAATTTTAATCATTTTTCCCCGTCCTGAAGGACGGGGCTACTGAATGTTGTGGTGAAATTGATATGAGTCAATAAGTTCGGGCTTGCTAATATAATTTTACCATCATTTCCTAATTTACAAGAAAATCCAATGGTCAGTACCGCTTTCCGCGGTCAGACCATTCGCTTTTGGCGATACAGGCAAGAGCGCACCATCCTACATCCGTCTGACCGCCCAAAGCGGTACTGACGGATGTAGGTCTTTTTCAGCGGAATCAATTAATTCAGCTTCAATCAGTGGTTCATACAAAATACCCATCCAGCAATAATTATTACCCATCCCGCGTTTTATCCTAAATTTGCTCACATTTCTATCTAATGCGGTTTTACGGGCGTTTCTTATTCTTTATAACCTTAATGTTGTTTGTCTCCTACGCCCGTGCGCAAGACAAACCTATAGGCTATTGGGAATCTTTGCTACCCTATAATACGGCCCTGGGGGTGGCTACTGATGGAACTACTGTTTTTACTGTAACCGGCCAGGCATTTTTTACCTATAATGTACTCACAGACCAAAACCAGACTTATAGCAAAATTGATGGCATGTCTGATATAGGTATGCAATGTATAGGCTATGATCCACTTACCGAAACGGTAATTCTCTGTTACCAGAATGGAAACATAGACCTCTTCAAAGACAATACTTTTTATAATATCCCCGACCTTAAACTCCTTACCGTACCTACCAGTAAGTATGTAAACCAGGTTTATATAGAAGATGGCAAGGCATACCTGAGTAATAGCCTGGGCGTAACAGAAATAGACCTTTCGGAACACGCAATAATCAAGACATTAAAATTCTATGCCAAAAACAATAACCTGATGGAAGTAAAAAGTTTTGCCGGTTGTGGTAACTATTATTATGCTGCTACCGCTAAAAACCTCTATAGGGTTGCAAAAACCAATCCTGAACTGATTAATTTTCAGGTATGGCAAAATATTGATAGTACCGATTCTATTACAGGCCTTGTTAATGTAAATGATAGTTTGTTCCTATCTACCCGCCGAAAGCTATTTACCATTACCAATGATACTCTTCTTGTGTTAAATACATTCAATACCAACATCGTAAATATCAGTGCAGGTATTAAAAACTTATTTATCTGTCTCTCATCCGGTGTTTCAAATGGATCTATACAGGTTATGAACATGCAAGAGCAATTGGTTGATTCATTCGATTGTGTTTATCCTCCTGCCCAGGCCACCCAACTTCATAACGACAATATCTGCATTGCATGCCCAACCGATGGATTAAAAATCAGAGATTATTTCAGGGGTACTAAAAATATTATTCCACCCGGCCCGTCTTCCCCTTATTCATTTGGTTTGTATGCACACAATAAAGACTTATATATAGCTCATGGTGGCTATAATGATGCCTATTTTGCCCAGGCTAAATTGACAGGATTTTCTAACTTATATAAAGGTAAATGGACTCAATATAAGCCCGGAACTTATAAACCCATACAAAACATGAGGGATTTTACCAGTATTACCAGAGATGAAGCCAGTGGAATAGTTTATGCAGGTTCGTATCTGGATGGTTTATTTATTTTGCATCCTGATGGTTATACAAAACAGGTGAATACTGATTCAATTTTAGATTATAGTATTGCCTATGGCTCGGGATACCATGAAATATTGGGCATGGCTATAGATAAATTTCATAATCTCTGGGTTTCTACTATGTTTAACCCTCAGCACCAGCTATATATGCTTACACCTGATAGCGTATGGTATAAATTCAATATCCCAAGAATTGCCTATGGGGGGCTGCCTATTATAGATGATAGTGGCCAGATATGGATTGCCAGTGCCAGTGGTGGTCTGGTTGTTTTTAACCATAATAACACCTATGCCAATACTACAGATGACACCAGTTACATATTAACTGAAGGTATTGGAAATGGCAATCTCCCCGGTGGTAATGTTACAGCCTTAGCCAAAGATCTGGAGAATAAAATTTGGGTAGGTACGAGTTCCGGTATTGCATTAGTGACTAATTGTAATGCCCCATTCAATACGCATAATCCACCCTGCGATGCCGAAATACCAATAGACGCCAATGGCGAAAAAATGCTTGGCACAGAAAACATTACTGATATTGCCATTGATGGTGGTAATAGGAAGTGGATAGGGACTATAAGGGGCGTTTATGTTTTATCACCCGATGGAAAGGCAATTTTAAACCATTACAATACTGATAATAGCCCTCTACCATCAAATTACATTCGTAAGCTTACAATTGATAAAGCCACTGGAGATATATATTTCGGTACAGAACTCGGTTTAATGAGTTATCACGGGGCAGCAACTGAGGGGGGAACCACCAATGCCAATGTGCTTGTCTTTCCAAATCCCGTTGCACCCAATTATATTGGCCCAATAGCTATCAATGGGCTGGTTACCAGCGCAAAAGTAAAAATTACAGATATTAGTGGTCAGCTCGTTTATCAAACCACAGCCTTAGGTGGCCAGGCCATCTGGAACGGAAGAGACTATACTGGCCGTAAACCCCAAAGTGGAGTATACCTAATCTTTGTAAGTGATGATGCAGGCAAACAAACTTATGGAGGTAAAATAATATTTATGCAATAGTTTTTTAACTCAAACCAATACTCATCCATTATTTTTCCATTATAGGTACGCAATAAGCACCACCTTAATCCGTTATTTCTTTACTTTTGGATTTACAATTTAACATGAAATTTATACAAATAGGCTACATGGGAAGTGCAAACATTTTAAAAATGAATTTTAAAAGATTGTTTAATTTAATAAGCATTTTTACAGTAATTTTTGTTTTCAGCTTCTCTATATGCCAGGCTCAGGACAAACCAATAGGATACTGGGAATCTCTACTACCTTACAATAATTCATTAGGTGTAGCCACAGATGGAACCACACTATTCAATATATGCAATGAGGGTTTGTTCACATATACCAAAGGAGATTTACCCCTACCCTATTCAAAGGAAACAGGTATGTCTGACATTGGTATGCAGTGCGTTGGTTTTGATAAAATGACCTCAACAGCTATTCTTGCCTACCAAAATGGCAATATTGACCTATTTAAAAACAATACCTTTTATAATATACCCGACCTTAAACTCAAAAACATTGCAGGTGCTAAAAGCATATACCACATTTACACCGAAAATGGTTTTGCCTACCTAAGTTCATCGCTTGGTGTTATTGTTATTAACCTTGAAGACCATAGCATTAAAGAAACTTATAAGTTCTATAATAAAGATACCAATGGCAATTTCTTAATGCCGGTGAAAGACTTCTCAGCTTTAGGCTTGTATTTTTATGCTATTACAGACAAGGGTATTTATCGTGCAGAAAGGGCAAACAATGACCTGATCAATTACCAGGTTTGGACCAAAATCGATAGTACCAGGGCAATAGAACATGTTGCAACCGTATTAAATAATCTATTTCTTGCTGATAGTGATAAAGTATATGCCATAGTGAGCGATACGCTTCAACTCATCTATCAGGCACCCGTACATATTCAGCACTTATCTCCCGGTTTATCGCATTTAATGATTGGTGAAGCGGGACTACCACACTTTGGCAACCTGAAAATTATGGATATGTCCTATTCCATAGTCGACTCATTTGATTGTGCCGGTCCTACTGTTCAGGCAGTACAAAATAATGATTCCAGTATCTGGATAGCATCAACCTATAGTAGCCTGATAACCCGTACCGGGAAAAATTCGGTGGGTGCTTTTTTACCTGCAGGCCCCTCTGATGCGTATAGTTTCGACATCTATGCCCATAATAGTGAGCTATATGTAGCCCATGGCACCTATAATTCAGCATTATATCCGGGAAATAATTTTGATGGCATTTCAAATTTGCGCAATGGAAAATGGAAAAGCTATAAACAAGGCTCCTATGCACCTTTTGATACCCTGAAAAATTTCTGTTCCGTTCTAAAAGACGAAATTGATGGCACCCTCTATTTCGGGTCCTACTCCCAGGGCTTATTTATTCTTAAACCCAATGGCAGCTTCCAACATATTGACCAGAATTCAATTTTCAATGAAAGCCCACAGATAAATGCAGGGAATCATTTGGTTATTAATATGGCACTCGACAAATCTGACAATTTATGGGTCACTACCTTATTCTCCAATAATGTCCTTTACTTAAAAACTGCCGATAGCAATTGGTTTAAAATATATATTCCCGGTGTTAATCAAGGTGGCCCAATAGTTATAGACGACAATAACCAGGTATGGTTTGGCAGTATGGCTGGTGGCGGAGTTATTGTGTACAACACCAATAATACCATAAAAGACCTCACAGACGACAAGTTTTATCATTTGCAGGCAGGTGCAGGCAATGGCAATATTCCGGGTACCAATGTCAACTGCCTTGCCAAAGATCTCAATAATGCTATATGGATTGGTACTGATGATGGTATAGCTATTGCATCTAATTGTTACCCTCCATTTACATCTAATACTTCTTCCCCCCCTTGCGATGCCCAAATACCAATTGTACAATATGATAAATATGCCGGCTACCTTTTCAAAGGAAGTAATGTAAGGGCAATAGCTGTTGATGGTGCTAATCGTAAATGGGTAGGCACAGATGA
>CAIWHI010000271.1 GCA_903912435.1 uncultured Bacteroidota bacterium
ATTCGAGCCAATGCATAGTATACTACCAATATTGTTCGCTTAGTAGCATTATACACACTCTGCAGGAAAAGTACACAGTTATTTTTAGTGGCTTAAGACTTTGTAATAATTTGCTATAAATGATAGGAGATAACCAATAGCTAGGCCACCGCCAGATACCATCCAGATCAGCTTCTCTATTTTGCCGATTTTTTGATTCATCTTATCATGGGCATCAGTGTCTTTCTTGGCGTTCTCTTTTATTTCTTTTAAAATGAAAGCGTCTTCTTCACGAAACTGATCATAGATCTTACCGATGGATTCATCTAATTCCTTACGGCGATCTTCTATTAAACGAGCTAGGGTATCATTACCCTTTTCTTGTTGAGATAATCTAAGCTCATGAACCGCGAGCATCTTGGAAACATCTGCAGACACTTGAGCCAATCTCTGAATAGCTTCGTCTATTTTATTAAAGCGCGGTTCTAAATCCATGATCGTTATTTTCCTGGAATGATTCTTGTTAAAGGAGTCTTGGTCATAACGATATCCCGCAGCTTTTTCTTCTTTGGGTACATACCAGGTTCACCCTTAGGCCCGATACCAATTCCTTCTACACCGCCACCACCAACTGCATTAGCAGCGCCAGCAGCTATGCCATCTTCTATGAGGCTATTGGTTTCTACTCTCATGGTTCAACTTTCTTAATATGTCTATAACCCTTTGATCCATCACTATAGAATCAGTCTCAATCAATTCATGATTTCCTACGTTATATAGCTTAGCTGGTAGGATGTTTATAAGCAATAAAAAAGGCTTCAAGTATTTGAACTGCTTTTCTAACTTCAAGAAAAGGATCTTAGATAGTTCAATACCGAAGCAATTGTAAAGAGTCATAATGTGATTGAGGATTAACCTCTCTTTTAGTTCACCAGATTCTGTATATCTGGTGATGAGTTTCTTGATATACTTTACTCTTTCGAGGTCTTCAAGAAACTCATCTGTAGATATCGCTTGAGGATTATCATATCGCTTAGCGCAATAGATTAAGAAGTTTTCCTCGGTTAATTTCTCATGCATTAAGAAGTTCTGATTCTTACGAATCCATTGTTATCATAATATAGACCTTTCAAAATAACGCCGCCGGTATTAGCAGCAACATTATTAGTAAATGGACCCGGCATATTATTACCGATAGAGAATAAAAAGTTATTAACCGAGATAGTTAGTACATTAGCGGTATTTGCCGGATTAACAAGGACAACCACCCTGTCCGTAGAGGCCAGGGTGTTCGCCGTATTAAGATCCGCAATTCTTCTCGCATCATTTGCCATAGTGTTGAACTACCTATTAGATGTTTGTGTCAACTGTATTTGAAGCAGGAGATGCAGCACCAACTGAACCGGTTGCTGTAGTACCACTTAGACCGATTGTCTTTGCAGCTACTAGTGTTTCGAAATGAACACGACCAGCACGACCGCCTGTACCTTCTCTACGTACTACCCAACCGGCATGAGCTACCTGAGGATATACTGCATTAATGTCTACATAACCAGCAGCAGTATCACCTTTTAGATTATGACCAGTTTCGGTTGAAGTGGCATTGACTGTAAGCTGAAGATTTGCACCGCCAATTGTGTTTGTAAGAGCTAAAGTAGAGCTGTTAGCAAATGAAATATAATAGCTAGTATTACCTGTTAGACCAACAATTGCTGTATTACCAGTGCTTACTACATAAGTGATGTGATCATTTACCTGGAAGTACTGAGCTGACGAAGTCATAATGACATTCGCTGTAGCATTGATGTAAGTAGCATTTGCACCAACCTGGATCAGAGCCGGAGCTGGGATCGTAAGAGTTGGATTAGTTTTATAACCAGAACCGGTATTAGCTAGATTGAAGCTTACAATCTTACCAACTGAGTTTGATACAGCATTAACGATGCCACCAGTTCCACCATTTGTTGGTGTTGGAATGAAGTTAGCTGTGTTTGCTGAATAACCAGTACCAGAATATGTTACTACACCAACTGCTGCTCCACCTTGCTGACCTGCAAGACCACCACCATTGATATTCATCGATGTGGTATTAACAGCAAATACTCCAATTGCCATGCCAGGAATGAATGCACCGATTGTTGTGTTACCAAACATAGCTACGTCTACTGAAGCGCGCGAACCAGGTGATGTATTACCGAAGTGTGCGTTTGCATCCATCGGAATCACGTTTGGACCTTGACCACTACCCTTTACGAGAACGTAAGTTCCGATCGGAGCTCCATTGGAAGACTCTTTAGTAGTGGTGCTATTAGCAGTCACTGACTGATCGTTTCTACCCCAAAGCATATCTTTATCCTTTCTTTAGTGTTTAGTTCTATTTATTCGATGGGGGATTTAGCTAAGAGCTGCCTTCATCGAAGCATGGCTCTTATGGAGCTTGTCTGTGAAAGCATCTTTATCCGATGCAGTCTTAAGTTGGTGATGATAGATCTTAAGAGCATGATGAGCCATCTGTGGGTTCATAGTTGTTTTTTCACCATTTAGATGAGTGAATGGCTTTGTACCCTGCGTACTAATGATCTTTTGAAGCTGCACTACCGGATGCTCGTGTTCATCTTCACTTGGCTCTTCTGGCTTTGGGTTCTTACGCGGACGACCACGACCCTCATCAAGCTCTAGATCTTTTGATTCATACTGTACTTCATCAGAAATAGTGTAGTCTGCAGTATTGTTCTTATCATTAAAGCCAGACTGATCCTGGTTAGCACCACGGATCGGAGATGAACCAATAGTTGTCTGAGATGGTACAGTCTTTTCCTTCTTCTTACCTTCATCGAATAGCTCTGCAATCGCAGCGATATTTTCTAGCTCTTCATCGGTTAAGACGGATTCTTCATGCATGCATCCGCATGGCTTCTTGCCACATTCGGAGCACTTGCCAGAACGAAGTGCCTTGAAATCTGCTGCGTCGATTTTCTTCTTATCGCCTGCCATTCCAGCAATCTTTTTCTGTGCTGGTGATAGCTCTTCCTTGACATTTTTCTTGCTTGGCTTAGAACCACTCTCGTCGTCCAGCTTATCAAGAGTCTTTGGCTCAAGATCTACCTTGGTCTTTCCACCGACCATCTTCTTAGCATCTAATGCTGCATTTGAAATATGATCTGGATTTGATTCGATTACTTGC
Source organism: uncultured Bacteroidota bacterium (assembly GCA_903912435.1). Taxonomy (GTDB): domain Bacteria; phylum Bacteroidota; class Bacteroidia; order Chitinophagales; family Chitinophagaceae; genus Nemorincola. The sequence continues at coordinate 3,164 of CAIWHI010000271.1, forward strand.
TGGACTGCTGAGATAAGGCTTGATGGCAGCCCGAAACGGTCGTTATTCATTGGATTCTCCTCGTCAACTCTACGTTGTTTATAAGCTGCTGTTCGGGCTAGCTTGGATTCTGGGGAAGTGGGTTCTGGATCGTCTTGTCTTGAAACTTGTTTTATTTTAATGCGAGCTTTAGTTCCAATTGAAACTTCGGCTTCTTCCTTAACACGCTTTTGGATTTCTGCTTTACGATCTTCGGCGTCTTTGTTACGCTGATCGATCTGACGTTGCATCTCAACTTTAGAGATCTGTTGTTCTTTTTTGGTTTCTTTTTCTTGGTCTGCAACACGCTTCATAGCAGCTGCATTGTTGTTAGAGTGACCTGTTTCCCCGTCATTCTTTTGAGACGAGAAAGTATTACGACCTGATCTAACGTGACCGGTGTTAATAGCACCCGGTGTTGAAACAATCCCAGCTTCGGCAATTTGCCTAATAATAGACTCTAGAGACTTATACTTTTCCATTATGCCTTACCTATCGAACGTAGCATCCAGTCGTGTTTATAATGGGTATCGATTCGATCTTGTAGGAAGTTAGCTAGTCCTACTGCATTGCTCTTTTCGGCAAGAGTATTAGCTTTCTTCAATTCCTCGATCAGCTTCTTATTATCCATCTCAAGTTCTTTAATCATCTTAAGTGCAGATGGGATATTTAGCTGATCATCTATGACAGATAAAGTTGTGAAACGAGACAGACTTCCTGGTGCATAAGAATTCAAAGTCCTAATTTGTTCACCGAATTTATCTACTGATTCCCAGATATCATTATACAGACCATCGAGAAACGAATGATACTGTGGGAAGTTAGGCCCTTCTACATTCCAATGGAAATTGTGTGTTTTCAAGTAGAAGGCAAACACACTCGCAAGGCACACCTTCATTTGTTCTGTTAAGTCGTTCATTATTTTCCTCCACCACCAGAGCTACCGCTTTTACCCGGAGGCAATGACTTTATTTTTCCGTTAGCCATCCTGATCGGGACATTAGCCAATCTATGTTCATGACCGGCCGCATCTCTGATCGTTACTTCCTTAACATGATGCTTTTTTTTCTGATGCTTCCAATGATAGTGAGCGACAGTGGAAACAGTGGAATGAATTCTACCAACTTTTCCAATTGGCTTCACCGCCGTGATTGGCTCCGGCGGTGCATACAAGTTAAGGATCGATTCTTTGAATTCTTTGAAGCTTTTCATTAGCAGTTCCACTTTCTTAGAGCTAAGGCTTTGCGTGTTGGTTTGCCGTGCTCGTCCTTCATCGGTCCTTTCATTCCACCCATGCGGGCGCAGAAAGACTTACGACGGTTGGCTGCCTTAGAACCTGTCTTTAGTTCGGATGGTTTCTTGGTTACTGGAGCTTGCAGATGACTACCGGTTTCCCTATTATAGTGATCCCTACCTTTTTGAGTAAGGCCACCCGTTTCGCTTTTATATCCGGCTTTATCTACTGCTTCTTTAACTACTTTCTTGACGGTCTTAGTGATTTTACTTTGACCTGGTGTTGCGTTTTTGTAGATCTTGACTGCAGAGTCTGTAGCATCGAATCTTGAATCCGAATCATTGGGGTCAGTCGACTGCAATTCTGCGGTTTCACCGGTTTTGAAATGCTTAGATTTATCATGTGGTGTCTTGATAAGGGCTGCTTCTGCTGCCATCTTAAAGTCTTGTTTTGTAGGTGCACCCTTACTTCCTGGCTTACGCGTATGTTCACCAGAACCATGTTCGATTCTTTCTCTTTTGGCGTGGATATTATCCCACAGGCCTTTCTTATCAGACATTTCATGTAACCCCAAAGTTTTCCGATTATTTATATCTTACAGCTGTTCAATGAAGTTAAAGGTAGAAGCGATATTAGCAGAACTTCCGCCTGCTGTTAATTGCTGAATCGCTAGAGTCAAAGTCCCTGGATTACCATTAATATCAGAACCAAGGTTGAATGTTCCTGGTAGACCATCAAAAAGATGTGAAGCAGAAGCAGAAGTCGTAAGACCGGAAAGGACTATTTGTCCACCACTAACCAGTGCTGTGTTTGCCCACGTCCAATATTGACTTGCTCTACCTGCATTTACATGTGACAAAGCCCCATTTCCATTATAAGCATAAGTTGAATTAACGTTACAATTATATAAAACTTGATAGAAGAACGTTCCAGGACTAGCGATCCTACCCTGATTATTTTGGTCCACCAACGTAAATTCTCCAGGGGTGATAGCACTGCCATTATAAGGCACACCTGTCCTTAATCCGATAGTAAGCATTGCTGTCAATGCTCCACCAGAAATATAACCATTGACGTTATATGCTGTAGCCGGTGATGGGTTGAACTGTTGTGGTGCTTCTGATTGAAACGATATCCCGGTCATATTGAAAATAGGAGCGGCGGACTGGGCGGTTGTGTTGAATATTTCGCGTCTGAATGGCAAGGTATTGTCATTCACAAAACTTGTTGTTAATGTTCCGGTATAACTTTGAACATGACAGATTTGAGGTCCAATAGGTGTTCCCATACCAAAACGAATACGACCTGTTCTACCACCGATGAAGTCAAACCAGAATGTGTAGTATTTGTCCAGACCAGCAGTGAAGATGTTGAACTTTGAAGGACCGGTTCCGTCTAACTTGTCCGTATTGAAATTAGTAGCATAGACACGATCTTCTACAACAGCGCCATTTGCTTGCTGGCGGCGGACAACAACTGCTAGAGTATTTGCTGTTTGTTCCCAAAACATGCCGTTATAAGTGTCAAAGATACCCGTTCTTCTTGTAACACCGGAATCACTTGTGTTCGCTTCGAAATTAACTGTGCTATAGACAACATGTGAAGCGCCAGGAACGATTTTCATTCGATCATATGATTGACTGTATATGTAACCACCGTTTGTAGTTCCACTGGACATTTGAATTTCTGCGGTGTTTGCTAGAAACTGACTCGAAGACCCAACCCCCGAATTTGCTGTAGACCATCTTAAAGTGACATCGTTATCAACTACGGGAGTGTAATAAATCTGAACCGCTGTAGTTGAGGTTCTAAGTTTTGTCAAAGCATCCTGTGACCATGTTGGTGCTTGCTGAGTGTAGACATAGTTTGTGGTGTTTGATAGGACTTGAACGTTTACATTTGAAGTAATGCCAGCAACGTTTCCAACCAGATTCACTGATTGGTTAGAAAACGAAACGTTCTGAGTCGCCGGAATATTCATTACAGAAACCGTAATAGCATTTCCCTGTTCGTTTTGGATTTCAACGCTATTAACAACGTTCGTATTTGTTGAATAAAGATATGACATTAGATGATTCTCCACCCGCGACTATAAATGAAAGTTAATGAACCGTTGTTGATAGCTAATATTGCTTGTGTATCGTTATCAATCGAAATACCGCTGATCGTGATATTGTTGACCGAGCATAAACCGCTTTCGTCCTTTACCACAACCTGTCTGCCTTCTTTTACATTCTGGATCGGAAGTGATATGCTTACAGGTCCGGGATAATTAACACCAATGTAGTAGTCTTTTCGACCGATCTGATAATTTGATGATGTTACCGATGTAGTGTGGAAAGTAAGGTCTTCAATTGAACCTGCTCCACCACCTCCAAGTTGTGAGATCCTAGAAGCAAATGAATGAAGATCGACCATCGTCTTCTTCATCAGATCTAATTCTTTTCGTAAGATAGGATTAATATCATCGGCTTCAGGAGCAGATGTAACTTTAGCGGTCTTACTAAGCGCGGCCATAGACTTGGTCACGAAGTCATCTGGCAGCTGAGGCTGAGGCTCAGGGACTTGGTAGGTGGGTTGTGTTATGATTCTTGTAGTAGCAGTAGCCAAGTCGACAAAAGACTCCTGCACAGCTTCTGGTAGCTTTATTGGTTCTGGCTCAATAATTCTTTCGACTGGCGATTTATTGAGAACCTTCTCCATCTTTTCTAAGATGAGCTTTTCTTTTAAGCGTGATTCTTCATTCGACTCAAAAACAGAAGGCTTTACTTCCGGTGATCCGAAAGCCTTATGCATTTTAGCAAGTAATTGTTTTTCTTTTTCGTTCATCTTAGGCCTTCCGAGTTTTCTTGGTCGCAAGTCTACGTTGCTGTTCTGCTCGAGCTCGTGTTCCTACTTCATCGGTTCTCTTAGCATAACGGGCCAAAGAAATACCATTTGTTTCAGCACCAATATCGATGTACATACCCTTTCTAACATCATCATAAAGCTCTCTAGCATGTTCTGGATGCACATGCTGCGGAATGCCTTTCTTAAATTCTGAGAAATTTCTATTGTTAGCATGATCGCGCATCTTAGAAGCCGACATACCAGATACACCTTCTGCATCAGGATCTCTTTGACCTGCTGAAACAACGTCAATCTTCTTAAAGTTGAAACGCCTACCATTATACTGACCAAGTAGTCTTTTGTATTCATCAACTCGATCGGAACCGGCTACCATAATAAGATGATCGACACCTTGCTTATACAGCTTTTCTGCATGATTCAAGAAAGAAGGAGCTTCTGCACTGGCCGTCTCGATATTCGTATTAGGGAAGAAACGCTTTGCGTGTTTTAATTTCTGTTCTGGTGTTAGTGGATTCTTTTCCGGATCTTGAGATCTTGATAGAATGATAGAATGACCAGCTTTATGTTGCGCTGCCAGTTCTTTTACCTTATCTACAAGAGCTGCATGACCAATAGTTGGTGGATTCATTCTGCCAAAAGCCATTACATGTGGATTATTAATACCGGTATCTTCTGGCTTTGTAGCATCACCTTTAGAGAATTCGTCTTGCTCTGATTTACCACGATTATTCGCAAAGTTCAATCTAGAGAATTCGGCACGATCTACAAGCTTGGTTGGCATGCCTTTTCTAATAGAAACGAAACCTTCCGGTTTTACCTGCTTACCACCGACAGTATGTTCAAATTCTGTTGGATTACCAAGAGCATTTACAAGGACATCCTTAGCTTTCTGCAAATGACTGTGTAGCTGAAAAGCTTTGTCGAATTCCGATGCATTATCCTGAGTATCGACTAAAAATTTATTGAAATACTCAGCTTTCTTATCTTTCGCGGCCGGGGTTTTGACCTTGGCCATTTCTTTTTCACGTTGTGCTTCAATGAACTTACCGTAGTCTTTGATATTCGGTTCTGTTCCATTTCTAACGGTTTGATTAATATATGGCTTGATAAGTGGATCATGCTCGCCAAGCTTGGATAAAGTATCCATAGCCATAGACTGATAAGCAGATGTGGCCGCAGCGATGTGCTTATGATACTTATTCTGTAATGAAGTGGTATATCTTGAGTTCGAAGTATCATTGATCTCTGGGTTTACCAAGTTAACATCTGGATCTTGACCAAACTTGCTATGATCAACATCGAAACCAGCCTTCATATCTTCGAGATTTTTGCCGGTATATTTGGTATGAACCACAAAACCGATTTGAGAATTTGCTATTTTCTTACCCATGCCGGAATCTTTTTTCGCAGCATAAGTGATAGTATTTGGGGCGAACTTTAAGTTATCTCCATCTTCATGGACATCACTCTTATCATACATAAAGTCACCCTGATACACACCACCTTCTTTTGGCATGACCTTTGGTAGATGTTCTAATGCTGCCTTAAGCTTTGCAGCAAGACCAGGTGCATGGCCATGGTTGGCATCGATATCAGCTGTCGTATAATTGAGCTTTGGATTCTTATTGAATGCCGACTTAGATGCAACAAAGAATTTACCGTTTTCGGGATTGATACCAAATACGACAGAAGGAGAACCATCATACTTTGTGGTGATCTTAAGCTTGGCTTTCCTACCAGTAAGTCTCTTATGCAGATCTTCAAGATTCTCTACCGCATGATGGACACCATCATCACCACCGTGGATGATATGATCTTCAGCATGCTCAAGATGCTTGAGTTTGTCAACCTGTAAAGATTCGATGAGGAAGTTTTGGAATGTTAACATTATAATATTAAACCTTAAATTATCTTTTTTGTAGGTTAATTCTTAGGTAAGTCGGTTCGGTATCTCCACCGGTGGTGCCACGGAACTCTACCACGGTTTTGTATTCGTAATTGTCGATCATAGCGGAAAAAACTATAGCAGCATATTTCCTAACACCCTTCTCAGGATATCTATAATTCGCTGCGGTTAAGTTGCCATTAATACTTACCTTACTGCCTTCAGGTCCGATATTGAAGACATAGAAATTACTTTCGCTTTTCTTATGAACTACAGTGATTCCGGTACCATAGGCTTTCTTTAGTAGTTCCTCGAGATTCTTCTTCACTGTGTTGTATTTTGGGGCTTTCGTGGCGGCGAAATATTTCGAACCGAATCCAGCCATCGCTGTACCATTCAAACCGAAGAACTCATAAGCTTTGGTTCTAGTACTATCTGATAAGAAAAACTGTTTAATGGCACCATTAAGGATATAGTAAGCTGCTGACATCTTTAGTGAAAGATAGTATTCTTTTTGGTTTTTTCTAATCGTAATATCAGACAGAACATTTCCGGTATTGTTGGAGATATTAAAAGTGGTACCATTGAAAGCGAGTGATCTTTTTTGGTTTTTACTTCCTTCATGTACGACTTGCCACTTATCTGATTGACTTATCTTTAGAGTTTTTTGGATAGCTTCGATAATGCTTTTATTTTGGATGTCTTTAAGGTCTGCTCCATCGAAGAATTGCTCAAGATCAACCATGAGTTCTTTCTCAAAGCTTACGCCACCAGCACCTTTAGCCTTAAGTGGCTTAAACACTATATCACCGCTGATACCATCGATCTGAATAACACCGCCACTTGACTTAGAAGACTTCTTATCAGTAAACCTTACGTTCTTTTTTTGTAAGATGTTTACGAATCTATCTTTGGTGACATCTCTTCTTTTTGATTTAACGTCGACATCTTTTTTGTTTTCAGTTACCTGAACTTCCTCACCAAAGTCAATAGATGTAACAAATTCTAGTAAACTAGTCATGATAGCGATTCCGTTGTATTTTTCATAATATTTATAACGGAAAAAGGGAGGACAGTTTCCCATCCTCCCTTTGCAGCTTCAGATCTTATAAGTTGTTACTTCTGTAACATAAAGGCTGGAGTCCATCCATCGAACCCTTTACCCTTAGACAAGGATCGTGATAGATCTCGAGCTTTATCCCAGTCATCAAAGACCTTGATTACATTCTCACTAGCCGTTTCGACCAGTGCGAACTTCTTGTGATCCAGCTTCTCGATCTTATACTTGCTCATTTCAAATTTCCTTTAAACGAAGTCATCAAAGTTTTTGATATCGAACTTACTTTTTTTCTTATTTCGGTCATCATCACGTTGCCCGAATTGTGTCTTATCCATCAATGGTCTATCATCTACGATGTCATCCTGTGCTGACTCTTCTACATCATATAGCTTCATTCGAGATTTGTCAATGCCTACTACGAACCTTCGATATCGTGCTGGATCACTATATCGATTCTTAAGCTGTTTGATCATAATTTGATTCAAAGACTCCAGTTCTTCTGAAGAAATGAGTGCAATCATGAAGTCAGCTGTTGCCGGCAAACCAAAAGACTCCGAGGTATCTTCCAAACCAATATCGGAACTGGTGAAACCGCTTCGTGTCGTTTGAGTAGCTGACAAAATAGGAACATTAAACTCAACTGCAAGACCACGAAGCTCTTCTGCGATGGACTTAATCAATGTATAAGAGTTGATATTGGACCCATACTTAATGCGAGAAGAAGCACAGATATTCAAGTAATCGATATAGATGATGTCAGGAATGAAGTTCTTCTTGATCTTCAATTCATTTAATAGATGTCGAAAGTTTGCAGATCCAGCAGAAGACGTTGGGTATTCTTTGATGATAAGCTTACCATTCGTCTTTCGACTAATCTTTTCCAACCTCTTATCATAAGATTCCTTGGTCATTTCTGCCAAGTCACCCATAGTGACATTCATCAAGTTAGCATCGATACGCTCAGCAATCCTCTCTTCAGCCATTTCCATGGTGATATAAAGAACGTTCTTACCGGCCAACAGATTACCAGCAGCGAAGCTACACATAGCCAAAGACTTACCAACACCAGTGCCGGCAAGTAAGATGTTCAAGGTCTTCTTAGGAAGTCCACCTTTAGTAATCCTGTTTAGATATTCAATATTGAATTCAATACGCTCTTCTTTGCGATGATAAAAATCATAGCGAGACTGGCTATCATCGAAGAAGTTATGGCCAATATGAGTATCGAAGCTTACCGCAAGAGCATCTGAAAGAATCTGAGGGATAGCACCCTTAGACATTTTTTCTTTATTGTCGAGTATCTGAATCGACTTCATAATTGCATTGTAAATGGCTTTTTCTTGGCACCATTTCTCGGTGGAGTCCACGAGCCATTCCAGCTCGGAGACTTCTTCTACCTTAAGAGATTCGATCGTATTACTTGTTTCTTCATAGAGCTTCTGAACGATGCCAGTCTTACTACCCAAGTCAATGGTCAAAGCTTCTTGCGAAGGAAAATTATTATACTTCTGAACATATTCATCGATCAAACTAAATAACAGTCTATCCGAATTATCAGAAAAATAATCTTCTTTCAGGAATGGAATTACTTTTCTGGCATAGTCTTCTCGGTGAATGATATTGGCAAATACTAGTTTTTCAAATTGCAAGTTTAAACTCCCATGGTTCTACTTTGATCAAGCCGCCGCAGAAATTCTCTGCAAGCGACTCTGCCCAATCCAAACTTTTATCTTTATCAGACCAAACAGCAATCATTACTTCATTATCATAAAATTCAACATAATAAGTGCTATTGATCTGTGAAATACAAGCTTTTCTATGTGCTAAATTCTTTACGCCATAGAAACAATCAATTTCCCCCATCTTCTTCTCCCATGATTTTGCCGGATGATAAGCTATACTTATTCTTAATCCAAGCAGCAAAATCTGTTTCATCGAAGATGGCTTTCCAGAAAGTGGAATTATCTATGATCTCAGATGCACGATAATTCTTACTAAGCTCTCCGGTTTCTTTATTCATTCGCGCATACCAACCTTGTTTAGGCTTGATAATATAACCAGCTTCAATGGCAAGATCAAGTAGACCAGACCAGCGATTGATACCAGAATCGAAGTTAACGGTGATGGGAATCTTAGCTTTTTCTTCGACATATCGAGACTTTTCGATATTGATGACAAAGTGATAACCAAGCAATTCTTTATCATCTTTGTCTTGCTGACGACCAATGATCCAGATATTATCGGCAGAGTAATAAATGCCAGTATTATGAGTCCTTACACCATTCTTGAAAATATATTCGTGATTGCCGGCAACTGTAATGTCATAAGCTGGTTTGCGACCTACTGGTTTAATGCTCACAATGTTCATTCTATACTCCTATATGTTGGAAACTTATTTGATTTTATTCTATAACCAATTTTATGTCTTGGTAAATTTAGTGCTACCATAGCATCAGAAATACTATGGTATCTAACACCATCTATTTCTACAGCTTTTGCGGCAGGATTTAAACTACCTTTTCGTTCATTTGACATCTTTACCCACACGTTATCATAGTTTTTTGTAGATCTTGTTTCTAATAACTTTAATTTTCTTTTTTCTTTATCTTCCTTGGACATATTTCCCCGGCCGTCAGATATTGCTTTACAGTGTTCTATTGGCCTGCTGATGCCTTTATATTTTTCACTCTGTATTGTTCGAACTTTTTCTTGTCTATTTTCATCAAGAAACTCCCACCTGTTACCACCGTCTAATCCATTTTCTGGAATAAGATTTGCCCATTCTTCAGATTCAGCAACATTATATCTTGATGAATACTCTAAACATACTCTATTAAACTCTTCTAAACAGACAGTCTCATAAAGAAGTTCTGTTTCTACTTTATTTCCGTACTTTTTAAGATGTTTTTTCCAGTATTTTCCCGATCCCTTATATGAAAGGTAATCTTCCTTTACAGTTTTGCAAAGATACTTCATACCGGTAACAGCATGAGTTTTAATTAATAGTCGATACATATTATTCTCCCACATGTATCGACTATTTATAAATCACGTTTACTTAACAGTATCTACAGAAGTTCCTTCTTTAATATCATGAAGAGGTGTCTGCAACCCATTTACAAAGAAAGGATGATCATGTGAACAAATTATGGTGCTACCATCTTCAAATGTAACTTCATAAGACTCAGGCGTGCCTTCTTCCAGAGTTTCCGGATTCCATGAATATAAAACTTCCTTGGGGCCATCTATAGTTTCAACAAACATCCCAGGCTCCATTTGATCCATACGCTTAAATGTTTTATCTGCCATACGAATCTCGGTCGATCCATCTACACAACCGCCCGATACAACCATTTTCGAATACATCTCCTGTGTAGCATAAACATGGTTAACAACGACCATAGGAATATCTTTTAGGGTCAAATGTGGTGTTACCATACGAAATAATGACTTAAGCTGTTTGGCTCGTGTCATATCCGCCACCGACTTACCATCCATTGCATCATCGACTTCTTTCTTAGAAGCCAAGTTACCAACCGAATCGATGATGATCATCACTTTATCTTCACGCTTTAGTTCTGATAGCTGTTGCATCAAGTCAAACTTAAGCTCTTCAATATTGGTGATCGGTGAGTGCACTACCGAAGTAAGTGTAATATCGAATGAACCAAAATATGATTGTGGCGTTCCAAATTCGGAATCATAGAAAAGAATGATACCATCGGAATATTTCTTCAAGAAAGAAGATGCCATAAGCAAGCTAAATGCTGTCTTGAAATGTTTTGAAGGAGCAGCGAGAACCGTTAGGCCTGGTGTAAGGCCACCATCAATCATGCCGCTTAGAGCAACATTGATCATTGGAACCCCGGTAGGGATCATGTCTTTGTTGATATAGATCTTACTATCGGAAAGTAACGAAGTAAGATCGAGAGTAGAATTCTTAATAAGTCTATCTTTTAATGATGACATGTGTATTTCCCTATATTTCTTGTATAATATAATATGCGATGATGAAAATGTCAATCAAAAAACGATTCGAGTGTACTACGTTTTTCTGCAGACCAACCAATAACATCTAAAATAGAAGTAATTGGATCTAGGAAAGCTTTACGAAATTGCATATCATAGTCAACATATTTTTGTAAGTTGAATTCAGGAGGCAGTACTTCAGGAACTGAAATAACACCATCCATAAGTGGGTTCGGATACTTGAGATAAGCGAACTTGATCTTATCAGAATCGGCAATCATTGTATATTTTTTCTCAAGATTGTTCTTCTTTACGAGATTATTATAAAGCAGCGCACCTTTCACATGGATGGGTGTGCCCTTCTTATAGATCTCGTGACGATCTTTATACTTGTCAATACCATTCATTCCACGAGGAAATGCTACTTCTTCGAAAGGAAGTTGCATAAAATCATCCCGGAATAATTCGATAAAGGCTTGTAGTTCAGTTTCACTTTTATTCATAATAATATCTAAGGCCAGCTTAATATTCTTCTTGCAGGCTTTAGGAGTAGAAGATCTGACGGCTTCAATGCCTTGGATCTTAAGCTGTGGTTCGGAGAATTTGACTCCTTCGATATCCAATGCATTGAGGATATACATCTTCTTTGCTTTCCAGATACCTTTATTGGCAATTGTTTCACGCTTCATGAACATCTTCTGCTGACAAGCATTCATCTTGGAAGCAAGTTCATTATAGCACTTATCAATGAAAGGTTGAATCTTGGCATTAACAAACTTATCAATCAAGTCAGAGATATCAGAATCAGTCAACTTAGAGTTACCCGAGAGATTGACGAGAGGCTCGAAGTTTACGTAGATAGAATCAGTGTCTGAAGCAATGACATAATCAACACGATTGGTCTTAAGTAGGTTATTGAAATACTCATTGATCTTCTTTTCGATCCAACGAATGGATAGCTGGCCAGACATGGTAATTGCTTCGGCCATATCAAAGTTGAACCATCTGAAGTATTCATTACCAAGAGCACCATATGCTGAGTTAAAGTTGCACCTTTTTGGCTAGTTGCAAATTATGATATTTTGAAACATCCCTTTCTACCTTTTTCTTAAGTTCAATCAACTCGCTATCACTTAATTTAGTATAATCTTCTAACAAAATTTATTCTCCAAATAACAAAGGTTTAATATTCTCATTAATAAACAAAATTCCATATTTTTTTAGCTGTATATCTGTTATTCTATATAATTTAAACCCATTGTCAACAGCTATTTTTTCGAATTCACTGTCTTTATTTTTTTGTTTTGTGGTCGAATGCCAATATACGCCATCCATTTCTATTAAAACATTACCCACTTTAAAATCATACGAATGTCCATACCCATTTATTCTGTATTCCTGTATAAAATTTATTTTATTATTTTCTAACCATTCACGCATCAATTTTTCAATCCAAGATTCTCTTTTTTCATTATTTGGATATCCTGTCTTACCTTCAAAAACTAAATTTCTACAGTGATCCCTAAGAGAAGGATTTTTTTCATATTTTAAAAAATTTGCTTCTGATTTTGTTCTTGTTTTTAAATTGTGTTTTCGGAAAAAATGTAAAACTGTGGCGACGCTAGTTTCGAAAACTTCGGATAAATCTTTTAAAGTCAACATTTCTTCAAAATATAATGTTTTTACTTTTTCAACATTACTATCATTTATTTTTGATCTTTTTTTGGAAACATTATTGTAAATTTCTTTTTTGCCGTTTCTACTTCTAGAAATTAAATTCCTATGTTCAGATTGCTTGATAAGTCTATAGGCACAGGGATAGCTTATGTTTAATTCTTTACAAGCGTTCGCAAGAGATGTTGGTTTATTTTTTACATATTCTATAACTTTTTCGAGATTCTGTTCCGTGTGTCTGGTTATTTCTGAAAATTGGTTTGACATTTTTTGTTCCATTTGCTAAAAAGATTATATGTTTATATATATTTTTTTAGCTTTAAGAAATACCTCTTTTTATCATTTCATTATTAATTTTTTCTATCTTTTTTTTGGCTTCGATCATCTTCTTCTTATACTCTACGCGGTCGTTATACATCTTTTCCATAAGAGCAGGCAAGAACCCCTGCTTATCCTTACGATACATTGTTCCGTTTGCAGCATAAGCATATTCTTCTTCTAAATTACCAAGACCACCTTTGAGTAATTCATCAATGCTAGGCCATCCGTCTCTGATAACATTAGCTAATGTTTCAGGTGAAATTCCATATTGCATGATTAGGTGAGGATACAGGCTGTTCAAGTCAAAAGATACTACCCACTTACTCATACCAAGCTTAGGTTCTTTGACGTAACCACCGACCAAGTTACCATACATGCTATTCTTCTTTTGCATTGGAATAACAATGGCACGATCAAGCAAGTAGTTGTGAATAATAATATCCCACGGACGAACTGTGGTAAAGGTATCGATATAGTTCACCTTAGCATCATAAGCAAAAGTGATTACCAATTCGATAAAGCCAAGTTTATCCTCGAGCATATCGATAAGAGTAACGTCACGAATGTTGTAGTCAATAAACTTTTCGAAGTTGTTAACATACAAATCATTAAGAGAACTATATTCCGAATAATCTAGTTTTTTAACTCCAAGCACTACTTCGGCGATATGATCCAACTTGTAGCTTTCTTGATTGGAGAAAGAGAATTTCTTGTAAAGAGGCAAATAGTCAATGAAGCTAATACCACAAGGGATCGAAGTCTTCATTTCTTTACCGCGAATCTCGATGGTTCTGTCATCGAACATCTTAAATGGCGACAACTTCTCGGCTTCATGTCGGCCCAAGACACGAGTAATACGATTCACAATGTAGGGAATATCGAAGAACTCGGTGTTCCATCCGGTAACAATATCCGGCATAAAACGACCAGACTGCCATACATGCAAAAAATTAGTTAGCAGGGTATATTCATCTTTACACTTGATATAAGTGACTTTATCACTCTTTGGTGTGTAAGGAAACATACCAAATACTACCTTCTCACCACGGCGAGAAATAGTTATAGCTGTGATTTCTTTGTCAGCTTCTTCGATGTTTGGAAATCCATCTGAAGAATCAGTTTCGATATCAATAGAAATGATGTTGATCTTAGAAACATCATAGTCTAATTCACCATGATATGTATCATAAATGTAAAGATAAGGGAAATTGGTGAGCCCATAAACTTCCATGTTAGAGACATCTTCATAACGCTTGACAAAGTCTCTAGCATCTCGCATGGAATCAAAATTTAGTTTCTCTACCGGCTTACTATCGAGAGTCTTAAACTCGGTATGAGACTCTCGACGTGCCGGAATAAACATATATGGCTTATAATTAATAATATCACTAAAGCGGCGACCATTCTTATAACCACGGACAAACACTTTATCGCCACGAGCAAACACATTAGTATAGAAATTCATAAAACCTCCGATAAGCATTCATATAATATATTACTGCAATCTATCGAAAATGTCAATCAAATAGTTCTAGAGCCTCATGGTAGATTGATTCACGCTCAAGCAAACCGTTTGTTCCACCATTGATGCGAATTGTAGCTCCACGGCAGTCCTGTCGATCAGCGTATTGGTTTATGTTGTTGACCGACCAGAACCAGCCGGCTGACATACAAGCCCCTTCCGGAGTCTCGAGATAGTCCACAGCATCATCGACACTCATTTCCATAGCTTCGGCAAAGTGTGCATAGTTATCATGGCCGGTCAGCTGGATAAAGCCACGACCTCTGTATTTGTAGCCATCACTGGAATCTTCATTGCCATTACCCATTCGATTGGCATAGACTCGATTGGCGATCTTCTCTGGTTGCATGGCGTAGTCATTTACATCTACATCTCTGAAGTACTTTGGAAAAACCGCAACAAGACGTTCGGCGCGGTAATTTAAGTTTTCTTCTACAATAGTCAGTCCGCCTGATTCATGACCGATCTGAGCCAAGAACATGGCAATTCTATCTGGTGTATTAATGTCGAACTTTTGCATTGCTAAGTTCAGAGAGTCGAGGTACTTATCAATCACAACTACTCTTGTTGACTGATATAAAGACCTCAATTGCTGTCTAGTTACTTCCATGGTATCCTCTCTTAAAACGAAAAAAGAGCAGTATTACCTGCCCTTTATTTATCGTGGGTTTGAAGCCCAAGTCATCATCATCTGATATTCAAGGTACTTCAAGTCTTTTTGATTTTGGATGTAAGCGTCGTAAGAACTAGTGTTCTTTACTTCAAATGCTCGCTTAAGTCTTTTTAAGATATTCATTTCTCTTTTCTCTCTTATACTGCTCGGCGATTCTATCGATATCTGTGTGAGAGATACCGATGTCTGCTAGTTCATTTTTAGAAAGCATCGAAAGCTTATAGCGTGTGTCATGATACGCATTAGAGCCAGCGAGCCACCCGCGAAGGTGGCCCGTGATTTGTCTTAGCATGTAATGTCTTCTTATTCTGTTAGAAGAGTCTTAGATTTCTTAGATGCCTTTTCTTCATGTGCATCCTGAATATCGATCTTCTTTGGTTTCTGTGATTCTGGGATCACATGATCCAGCCATACCTTAAGCATGCCATTGATAAGCTGCGCATTATCGATCACGACATTGTCAGCAAGAGTGAACTGACGGGCGAAGCCACGGTCAGCAATACCCTTGAAGATGTATGTATTGTCTTCGGTATTAGACTTGGTCTGACCCTTAATAACGAGCTTATTTTGCTCAAGAGTCATCTCGATGTCCTGCTTACCAAAGCCAGCAACAGCCATCTCGATAACATACTTGTTATCTTCGACCTTCTTAATATTATATGGGGGATAATTACTAATCGCTGTATTGGCGACTAAATCGGCCGTCTGCCTCAAAGTCTTGTGCAGCTGATCTGTACCGATAAAGAACTTATCAAATGATCCGGTGTTCCAGATCGTGGGGAATTTGTCTGTCATTGAGACCTCCTAAAAGCAAGGTTATTGTAGATTGTGACCCCTAAGGCATCACATGTTTATTTATACACCAAAACCACAAAATGTCAATAGTTAATGTAGTTTTTTATTAGATCTTTCTTCTGTAGTGACCCAAGCCTTATTGATATCCGGATCATAGAAATAGACGGGAGTTAGCCCGGCTTCTTTAAACTTCTTACCCGCTGACAAAAGATAAATAAAGCTATTCGTAGGATCATCTGACAGCATTCTAGCTGCGCGCTCGATCATATGTTCAGGAACTTCTTGGAGCATGTTATGTTAAACTTCATCAGTATGTTTGTTGATACTACCCAGGTGATTTTATACTTGGCCACATTCGTAGTAGCGATAGTAGGTATCAGTTACCTAGTAAACAAGTTTAAACCAGCGTGGCTCGGACCGATCTTTAGCATTTTTAATAAACCACTATTTTATGTCTTCATGCTTTTGGTCTTGATATCCATGGGACTCTATTATGTTTCCATGCAAGATGTCAGGAAGATAGCTTTAATGGAATATAATAGAGAACAGCTAGAAGAGAATCTGAAAGAACAGAGAGCTTTGATGGAAAAACAGCAAAAGATATCTGACCTACAGCTTGTGATCCAAAAACAACTAACAGAACAAAACGAAAAGCTTTCGATTAAGCTCAGTACGATCGATAGATATTTATCTTCAGATGACGCAAAAAAGGCCAATAGACCTAGTTCTGATGTCTTAAAAAATACACTTAGAATGCTATCGGAAAAAAAATGAAAAGACTAATCACATTAGCTTTGATGCTATCTTTAGCATCGTGTGCACAAGATCCTGAAATCGTTACTGCGACTCAACAGCTCGTAGTGATGCCTAACCCCGATCTGTTTGAATGCCCCGAGGTGACCACCTTTCCAGACTGGCGATCACTCACGGACATTGAAACTGCGCTTTTGCTCGAGAAGCTTTTTAAGAATAACGAACAATGTCGTTATAACATTCAGGCTATCAAGAAGTTTCTAGAAGACGCAAAAAACGTAACAGAAACTAAGTCGTTATAAGTTGGAAGCAAGGACAAGAATCGAACTTGTATCTCTGGAGTCAAAGGCCAGTGTCTTAACCGTTAAACGAACCTGCCAAAAATATTTTATGCGGCTGCCTTAGCGACAACATAAAAACGAGAGCCGACATAATAACCAGTCAGCCAAGTGTTAGTAGCAATATCATAGCGCGTAATCAACTTCATTTCACTTCTCCGTTAGAGTCAGGTCGACGATAGGCATACCAACAAGGTTGATATGTGTGTTAACTAGAAAACGAGAGTGTTGTACTGCTTCTGTGAAAGAAGCAAACTGTACGGTCTTATCAGTTAGACGGCCAAAGTTCTTAGAATCAAGATCGTCGTTGCGCAGAGTGTAGATTAGTTTGTAAGTCTGAGTCATTGTAACCTCCATAAGTCATTATACTATACATCTAGATTTGTGTCAACTACTTTAGTAGCAGTGCCAGCATCTAATTCGTGGATGGTAGTAGGGACGATAAACCGGCTGATAAACGACTACCGGTGCGGGGTACACGTAATAACTCGATTGATTATCATACATCACTGGCTGCACCGCGCAGGCCGATAGCATAAGAGCTATAAGAGCGAGTGTTGCGAGTGATTTAGTCATGATAATCTCCAGAAAAATGGTTGTTTTTTATTTATACTAGGGACGTCGACTTCTTGAGCCCATTGTCTTAATATCCATACCATCTGTGACAAAAACCAGCGGGCCTTTATTGTAAGCCGTCTCGACTCGCTTAGCTTTGTCGAGAATAGCGCGCTGGACGTGAGCTGGTTCATTGTGAAGATTAGCCATCACACCAGAAACCCGGCCACCATCAACAATGGTATCGGATGTTTTAATCGATTCGGGCTTGTACGTCGCCTTTAGCTTTCCCCGCTTTTCGGGGTTTAGCTGATCCGGATGAACTCCGTTTTTCCTTAGCCAAGCTTCGTGCTCCATCTGCTTCTGCTTCTGCAAGAGCTTCGATGATGCCTTGGAGCGGCCACTTGAACGGGTCGTTGTGAAATACGGCTTCAGTAACTGCATTTTCTACCTTCTTTACAGATGGTGCTTTTTCAGGGATGATAAAGGCCTCGAAACGACGTCCATAGCTATCATCACGATCTCCCAACGTGTTCTGTTCATAAAGAGCAATATTAAGGGAACCATTGTTGAAACCGAAGAGGATAGCCTTCTTGCCCCAAAACTTGGCATTGGTATTATCGATGTATTGACCACCAGACTCGCCACAAAAACAAGATCTAGCCGTCAGACGAAGTGCCACCACATCTTGGCAGCTCTTACAAAAGAGAAGCTTCATTAGATGAAGGCCTTAATCTGATCGATTTCGTCTGCAGTCAGGTCAGACTCATAAGGAGCCTTATAATGAGCCAGACGAGTGGCCAGACGGGCCAGACGGTTGGCTTCGCTGTCATCCTTAGCAGCCTGAGCCGCGGTAGCGATCTTAGTCACAAGGTCATAGAAGTTCATGATGCATTCCTCATTCATTATTTTGTTAATATACCATGTCCAGAAAATCAGGTACATAAGCATTTTTGCATAGCAGATATTCACTGGGGTCTATGTACCTAATTTCGCCAGCTGGTTATATTGATCATATGATGAATAAGGAAACTAAAAGCATGTTGAAGATCGATAACGTAAAAACTATCAATCACTCCAAACCATGGAATATGATTAAGCCGCGGGTTTATTTTCACTTAGCTAGTGAGAGTGTGCTGGATAACTTATTCGAGCGGCACAGTCGACCCTACAATGAATATCGTAAGCTTCTTCCGGAAGTCCTAAAGACGATCGGTGCAAACCCTAATCACCTTAGCTGGAAGTATAGTCAAAAGGCAGGATGTCGATGCGGATGTTCACCGGGCTTCATCATCGATGGATGGGATAAAGCCATAAGTGCTAAGGACATCTTCGTCGAATATGTATCCAACTAGATACTAAAAAGGGAGCATTTAGCTCCCTTTTTTATTGTCCACGCATTATGACACTTACATCAGTTCTTTGCGATTTATAAAAAGCCATTATCTTATTCTTAGTTTTTTCTGGATCTGCTTCTCCGCACATGAAGACGTCTACAGCATAAATAAAATTGTCAGTCGCGGATGCGGGTCCCACTGACTCTAACATAGAAAAGGAATGTCAGCTATGGCTAAAAAATATAGAAAAATCTACGAAAATCATTACGGACAAATACCAACGGATCAAAACGGCAGAACTCATGATATTCATCACATCGACGGTAATAGAAATAACAACGATCCAAATAATCTAAAAGCTTTGTCGATTGAAGAACACTATCAAGTGCATTTAGACCAAGGAGAATATTCTTCCTGCATCAAAATAGCTTATAGAATGAAATTGTCACCGGAAACGTTGTCTGAATTAGGCACTAAAGAAAACTTAAAAAGAGTGAAAAACGGAACTCATAATTGGGTAGGTAATGGCGATTATCAAAGAAACGTGCAAAAGAAAAGAGTAGAAGACGGCACCCACCATTGGTTAAGGAATAAAAATCCAGTGTACAGTCTATTAGAAAATGGTACACATCCGTTCTTAGGAGAAGCTGGATCTAATTTAGCCAAAGAAACGCAGCGCAAAAGAGTGGAAAATAAAACCCACCACTTACTAAGCGGCGACATACAAAGAAAATCGCACAAAAAAAGACTAGATAACGGAACGCATCATTTAACAAAAACGCATATTTGTCCACACTGCAACAAAGAAGGAAAATCAGCAGTGATGTTCCGTTATCATTTCGAAAACTGTAAAATTAAATAAGAGGCTCCCCGCGTTGTATAAATAACACTTTATGCTTGATCGGTTTATAAAAATCAAGCATTGTAGGAAGACTAGACTCCGGATCGCACACACCGCAATAAAACGCATCAATTGCGGCATAACCTTTCTCTGGCCAAGTATGTACGGAGATATGGCTTTCTGCCAAGACAACCACGCCGGTGTAGCCATGACCATCTCCAAAGTGATGCCACCTCTGTGTGAGGACAGTTGCACCAGCATCTTTGGCTGCTTCAACGAACATCTCTGCGGCAGCATCCATGCTCCAAAATGGAAATGAGGCGACTTCGCCCCACAGATCTAAGATCAAGTGCTTACCAAGAGGCTTGTTCATTTCATTAGGAATCCTATAACATTTTTTGATGTGTTATTTATCGATGGCGGAAGAGGAGGGATTCGAACCCTCGGTACCCCTTACAGGGTACGACAAATTAGCAATCTGCTACCATAAGCCTCTCGGTCACCCTTCCAATTATTTTACATTAATTCCATTAGATTTTAAATATCTCACCAGAGCTCGCATATATGTTGTTTCCATAATAGCATGACATTTATTTTTTGTTTTAGCCACATAGCATTGTCCTGATGGACAACAAATAGTTTTAGCAAGTTCTTTCAAAGATAATTCAATCATAACATATTCCCTAAGGTGGATTATGATAAATAATAATGTAGCACGGAATCCGTTTTCACACTTTCCAGGGTTTATCAATGTCGAAGGAGAAGTGATTGTCAGACATTGAACGTGCTACACAAACTGTTCCTACAGGTATCGATCCTGTGTCTTTCGATTATCAACCGAATGCTCTTCCATTGAGCTAAGGAACCATAGTTTCCGATCAAATGAAATAACCCTGGGTAACTAGTATCCAGCGCCGTTATTTCGTATGTGGCAGGTGCGGTATCTGCCCTTAAACGGGTTGCCCATGCTCCTTTTGAGGATGATCAGTCCTCCCATAATGCTCGTCAGCATCACAGCTTTACTTACCACAATCTAGTATATTTTAAAATATGGTGGACCTCCGGGGAGTCGAACCCCGAATTTCGCCGTGCAAAGGCGACGTGTTCCCGCTAGCACTAGAGGCCCATGTTATGCGCATGGAGGGACTTGAACCCCCAGAACCTGGTTTCTAAGACCAGTATGTTTACCAATTTCATCACACGCGCTTATTTATTACTCTATCTTTATACCATCTTTCTGGTATAGTGTCAATCTTTTTTATCTTCTTATTTAAGATGCTTATAAGCGCCTGACAGGATTCGAACCTGCATTCTCAATCCAGTTACCTCACTCACCGTTCGTAGCAGCGGGGGTTACAGGCGCATCAGCTTTTAATTCTTGAAGCGTTTTCTTTTTGAAATGCTTCCTTGGATTGCCACACATTAAGCATGAACAGAACTTCATGTTGTCTACATATTTGCCAGGTGGTTGTTGCTGCAACCCCCATTTGCATAACATTTGTGTGACTTTGACTTTCTTTCGTGCTCTATTTATACGACGATGTGCTCTTTTAGTTTCTTTAAAGTTTTCGTCGTCGTACATGTTGGTCCTTTATGGATGGAGCTGGCAGACGGGATCGAACCGACGACAACTTCGTTGGCAACGAAGAACTCTACCGCTGAGTTATGCCAGCATTAACTTTAAACTACTTGCCAGTTCAAATTCGAATTGAAGAAGACCAAACCGGTAGTCCTAATATAGCGCTCGGCCATAGTAGAAGCTTGACGCAGCTTATTGGTAGTATTCAAATCGAATAGGAACCCATACATTGCAAAAGTGTGAAACCAATATTCTGCATTCTGCAGATTCACATGATGATGACCAGGTTGTCCTGGTAGACCATGAGTTACCACGACACGCTTGCACTTAAGGAATGCATCCATATAGTTAGAGATATATCGCTGCTCTACATGTTCGAGGAACTCAACAGACCAACCCATATCATAAATCCTATTAGGAATAGGAGCCGGACCGGTCGTAAAATCGTGGATAATACAAGGAAAGCTCCTCTTGACTGTAAAGTCACCATCCACACCTTGAGCATCTAGGCCTTTAGATATCGCCAGATCTACCATTCCGCCGGGACCACATCCTACATCTAGGTAGGACTTAACGCCAAAATTCTCAATCATTAAAGAAAGAGCGCCATCATCAATATGCGTCTCATTTTGGTGGCCACCCAGATGGGCAGGTAAAACTGTCATACTATATTCCTTTGTTTATAAAATGGTAGCCGCCCTAGGGATCGAACCCAGAACCTTGGGAGTCAGAGTCCCACGCTCTAGCCAGTTGAGCTAGACGGCTATAGATTTATTACTCTACCTTTATACCATCCTTCTGGTATAGTGTAAAATATATCGTTCCTTCGATTATATAACCAGTCTTATTGACATTGCTGTTTATATAATCGAAGGCTCTGTGTACCCGGTGACGGGATTGAACCGCCGACAATCTCGGTGTAAACGAGGCGCTACTGCCGCTGAGCTAACCGGGCATAATGGTCTGCGCGGAGAGATTTGAACTCCCGTTATTCTAGTACCCAAAACTAGTGCCATACCAGGCTAGGCGACGCGCAGATTATATTTTTCTATGAATCTTCTAACTTGTGTATGTGAAACATTCCACATTTTAGAAATCCTAGATATTTTTCCTCTTGTATCTGGCAACAATTTCCATTGTTCGATACGTTTATTAATTTCTACTTTATCTAAAAGCATTGCATTATTTTCTGATATTTTATTTTTTGATTCTGAACTATGAGACTTTCCTCTGAAACCACACGTTGGGTGTTTTTGTCCCCATTCGCCAAATTCTCTTTTCTTTTTCATCTCAATAGAATGAAGTTTTCTCTTCTCTTCATTCCATCGTAAACCTTCTTTGTTTATATAATCCCAACCACCTTCGCCACCAATCTTAAGATTGTATGTGTTAACATTTTCCACCCAAGATTTATCTACAAAGATAGCTTCTTGTATAAACATTTCTTCTACAGAATCGCATTCTTTGATTATTTTTCTTTCAAAGTTTTCAAAACCATATTTCGCGATTGCTTTCTTTAATAATCTACCACTACCAATATATTTGTCTTGTAGAGAGTCACATATATGAGCTCCACGGTATTTTTTACCGTTTACCTTATTGGTAGTTTCATAGATTATATAATGCATTTAGAACCTCCGTTTCATATTTATTTATAAAACGTTAGTTCTTACCAGCCACGCTACCAGACTGCGCTAATCTCCGATTATTGGTGCCGAAAGTAGGACTTGAACCTACGACCCTTCGCGTATGAAGCAGGCGCTCTAAACCAGGCTGAGCTACACACGGTAGAAATGGCGGAGGTACAAGGAATCGAACCCTCAACCTTGCGGTGGCGCGGTTTTCAAGACCGCTTGAGCACCTTGCTCGCATACCTCCTATTACGTGTAAACCACTCGGTCACTCTTCCAAATTGGGGTGAATAACGGGTAACGCTCCCGTCTAGATGGTTTCACAGACCACCGCTATGACCACATCAGCTAAAGTTGCGTTGGTACCTCTGCCGGGAGTCGAACCCAGATTGACCAATTATCTGTTGCTACGGGATATAAATCCGCTGTTTTACCGTTAAACTACAGAGGTATTGTTTGGGGTGAATAACGGGTAACGCTCCCGTCTAGATGGTTTCACAGACCACCGTCTACACTTGCTGACTCTACTCACCATAAACTTGAGGATGAATTTCACATCCATGTAGACGTTGTGTCCTCTGCCTAGGATCTCACCTAGACTCTTCGATAAGTCCTTTACGGACCGGATCAGTATCGACTATCCTTATTTAAAAGGATCGGTCGACTCCCCTCTGACTTTCGTCAGTCGATTTATTTTAGATTATTTAGGCGAGCCAATAGGAAAAGCAGCGAAGCAATTCCTCCGACTACTAATCCACCTAAAAACCACACTACTGCCATTAGAAGCGGTAGTCCACCCCTGCAGAGAACAGATGCAGCTGCTTATTGCTTGCATTCAAATCTCGCAGAGCACGAACTTCACGATAACGGAAGTCAAGGTCTACCGATTCAGAAAGTCCAACTCGTACACCAGCACCGACATTAGCGACCGGAGTAGCAGCTCCACCCTTCAGAGAGCCAAGCTTATCAAAGCCATAACCAGCACCAACCAAGACGTAAGGAGTTACGGTCGAATTGGGAATACGGTACTGGCCAATGACATTGCCTGTCAGCATATTACCATCGCCATGGGTCTTCCAAGCGTGGTCCACATCTACTTCAGCGCGGACATAAGAACCAAACTGGTAACCTGCATTGACACCAAGATCGATGCGTGACTTCTCATCAGTTGACGAACCCAAAGATCCGCCGGCATAGAAGCCAGAACGATCGGCCTTAACTGGATCAGCTGCAAGCGCAGTACCCGTAAGGGCCAAGAAAGCGACAGCAGCCATAAGTGTATTCTTCATCATTTCATCCTTTGTTTTGTTTGTAGTCAAATTGGTGAGGTGGGAAGGATTCGAACCTACAATGTTTCTAATGTAACGGGTTTACAGCCCGCCGCCCAACCACCGTCTGAGCAGCCACCCCATTTATTTAATTGGTCGCTTGGGGTAGAATCGAACTACCAGCTACCGGCTTATGAGACCAGAGCAATAACCATATTCCAAGCGTATAGATATTGGAGCGGATAGTCGGATTCGAACCGACGACGAACAGCTTGGAAGGCTGGCACTCTAAACCACTGAGTTATACCCGCAATATATATTGGACTTCACGTTCTTAGTCCTAATTGTCTAATATTCTTCGACTAAACGACCCATGCATTGCACCGGGTAACTAGATCAAACTTATGGTGCCGGTTGGAGGAATCGAACTCCCGACCTTCTCATTACAAGTGAGTTGCTCTACCAACTGAGCTAAACCGGCTAATTTCTACCTTTATAATAACCTAATTCAATAAATTTGTCAAGCTCTTCTTTTTTAATTTTTTTATTTTCTTGACCATTAGTAATCCAACAAGTCCCATATTGAGAATTCTTTTCACCAGTCTGATGCTTATGATTTTTTATTTTATTGATAGTATTAATACTGTGTTTTTTGCCAAGAAATGTTCCAGGTTTACCTTTTTGTGATTCTGATATTTTTTTTCGTATATTATCAGCATATCCAGGTATTTCTATTTTATTTTTCTCTTGTGTTTGCCGCCCTCTTTTTAAATCATCTTTCACGTTAGATGTTTTGCCGTTCATACCATATATATTTTTACCTGAACGATTGATATATCCAAATCCACCTTTACCACCATCACAAAGATTGTAACTCTCTTCGGATAATACAACAAGTTCTTTTTCTTTAGCTATCATTTTTTCTTCATTATCAAATACATGAAGTATTTCTTTGGTAAAGTTTTGAATATTATACTTCTTAATAGCTCGTTTAATAAGCTTACCAGAGCCCATATAACCGTCTTCTAAATTTTCTGTTTTGTGCATTCCAATATAAAATTTATTGTTAATTTTATTAGTAATTTTATAGATTGTATATAACACGCTGCCCCCGTTTGTATAATAGTTTTATTGTCATTACTATTTATACAAACGGGGCGCTTATGCTCCTAGAGTAGGACTCGAACCAACCTGATGAACAGATTAACAGTCTGCTGACCCACCTTGGGTCCGTCTCGGAATAAAATTACTAACCTCGTTTTTTACCATTTTGTGGTTCAAATTCAGGCAGTAATTTCTTAAATCTTTGTACTAAGTTTGGTAAAGTTTTTTTATATCCTGTTTGGATAACAAACTCTTCAAACCCAACCTTCTTATATATCATATAGTATTCTCTATATAAGTCAAGTTCTTTTTTACGGCGTATTTCGTTTTCAACTTTTTTCTGTTGTTTGAGCTTTTTCTTTTCACCCAATCCTTTTTCAGCTAAAGTTTTCGAAACGCTTTCACGTATTTTATTTTTCAATTCAATTGATTTTGTTTTACCAAACTGTGAATTATTTATTCCTGATTGAGACAGGCTTTGTATCTCGCTAAATTTTATTCTCAAAAATTCAAATCTTTTAGAAGTTATAACCCTCTGTTGATTTTCACTTTTACAAACCAACATCATCATAAAAGCTTTGATCATTTTATAATAATTTACAGTGCCTTCAGAATACATTTTTATCAAAAGCAAATGACAGATAAAATGTTCTCTTGCTGATAAATTTACAAGATTATTTTTATCATCTGTTCCACCTAAAGATTTTGGAACAATATGATGACATTCAACATAACCATTATACGGGTTATTTTTTCGATTGTCAATAATGTTGTAATAAATTTTAGAGTAATTCATACTGTTAATCCTTTCAAAGTTATATATACAACCTTGAACTTTATGATTAACAGCCGGGTGCTCTACCATTGAGCTATCTAGGAATAAACATTTGGGGGACTAGGAGAATTTCGAAATCTCGACCTGATGGTTAAGAGCCACCTGCTCTGCCTCTGAGCTACCAGTCCAATTCTATTTATTGGACGCTAAGCTTGCATAAAGTACTTACGGCGCGCCTGACGCTTAGAATTTACCGAAGTATGCAAAGCAATGTTAAAACCTTCATTTCGAAGGGTGCGAACCAATTCATAGGGGTTACCTGAATTGAAACGCGAAGCGATCTGCTTAGCAGTAAGTTCCGCGCCATCATTAAGGGCGGCCAACAGTCGAGTAGCTTTAGCTTGTGCCATAGTGTTTCTTTCATTATCAATCAATAAAGTCATAATATACTGTATTCGGTAAAATGTCAACTACTATTTTATAATTTGTCGATCATTCGGCCATTTTCATCTGCGCAGCGAACTCGATGGTCAGGATGCATTTTCTGCACACTCTGCATCTCGATTAAGATACGCTGAGGAGAAGAACTATCCGGCATTGTAACCGAGTTACGCCAGCCGCTTAGGTCTTGAAATTGAACATAAATGTTAGCCATTAAAAATCTCCTTGTGCTACCTGAGCGCAGATAATGCCGGCTTCACGCCATACCTTAACTACACGATCACGATCTTCGAAAGCGATAGTAGGAATAAAGCCATCTGCTCGAATTTGTTCCAGCAGCTCGAGCTTAACCGTACTATCATCCCGATAGTCTTTTGTCTTCCTCATATAGAGGTTCTTGGGGTAGAAGAGATGCTTAATAAGCCATTGAATGGTAACATCACGATACTCAGCTGGTCGCCCAGTGCAAAAGATAATGTTGTGCTTCGCTACCCATAGGGTTCGAATCAACTCAATCATCGGTGCAACTGGCTCGTCATTGATCATGTTGCTAAAGAACTGTGGCCAATCTTTTGGCTTATGTTCCAAGAACATCCTGCGATGCTCCATATTAGCGATAGTACCATCAATATCACAAATTACGTCCATTATCTCTCTCTCTTTGCAATTGGAGGGCTCGGCCAGATTCGAACTGGCACCTCAAGGATTTGCAATCCCACGCATTAGCCATTTTGCTACGAACCCATTCTTATTGGAGGATCACCTGGGAATCGAACCCAGCATCTTTGGTTTAAAAGACCAAGCCACACACCAGTGTGTGGATGTGATCCAAATTGGTCGCCCGTAGGGAACTCGAATCCCTATAACCCTACTTGAAAGGCAGGTGCTCTAGTCCAATTAAGCTAACGGGCGTTAAAACCATTTAGAAAGATAAAGAAACTAAAACATTAAGTCCATTATGTTTTAGACTTACGGAACGATGGACCGACACGCGTCTTTATCTTTCTAAATGGTGCCACCTCACGGGATCGAACCATATTCTTCCGCTCTTCAGGCGGACGTGAGCACCAGCTTCACCAAAGCGGCACATTTAGAAATCATATTTATATGTCAAAGAACAATCGATAAGCTTACTATATACTATTTTTCAGTCTATGTCAACATTTTTATTTCATAATTCAAAACAATATCCATTCCACTGGATGAATTAGAAAGAAGTTCACGCCGAAGCTTTTCTTTCGCCTTTTCTATCTCTTTAGCACCAGATGAAGAAGCATACACTTCCATCTCCCTGCTATCAAGTTCAATGCGATTGACCTGAATTACCCTAGCTTTTACCAAGTACTTATTCAAATTAGCTCGAGCCTTTAGCTCTTTGACCAGCTTAGGAAAGTAACCATGCGGCTGTGTTTCCCATATAAACTCAAGCTCTTCGCGATTAAGCATCTGATATATTCCCTTGTTGTCAAGTACTGTTATACCATAGCTTAGATACTGTGTCAACCGCTATTTTAGCTAGCTGCTATGATATGCTTGCATGTCCTGCGAAAAGAATATCCGGTACATGTGCACGTCTTCAGCTTACCATTAATAGTCACAACGTAGCTCTTACCTTTGTCGCCCTGGACAATCAGCGTTTTGATAGCTGATACTGCCACGGGAGCCTGAGCTTCGTCATCGATAGACACAATCATACTCCGAGGAATAATCCGCATCTTAGAAGGAATCTCTCCTGCAGAGATGCAAATCGCGTCGGACTCCACCCACTTAGGGGTGGGAAGCTTTTCGCCATAGTAAGTCATGAACTCTGGAATAGGGAAAAAATAACTTTCCCGCTTATCCCAGAGAACGTTCTTACAAACGAGCTTCATAGTCATCAATCCACGCAGCTTCGGTATCAAGCCATTCGTTAAATTCACGAGTGAGCTCGGCGACTTCCTCGTCGGACAGCTTCACGCCAGCCACCGATTCAGCCCATTCACGGTCTAGATCAACCATTCACTTGCTCCTTCATTATGATTAAGTTATACACCAACCAGAAAATTAGGTAAACCAGCAAAAGTGAATAGCTGATATTCAACGATAGCTACCTAAGTTCAACTGAATGGCCACAACCATCGTGTTGTCACGAATACCATTACCAAAGAATTACGTACACCAGCAAAAATGCATAGGAGCTATGATTTATTGAATTAGAACTCTAGTTCCATCTTGATGGCCGGGTTGCCATTAGCATAGTAATTTTCTAGAATATCAATCTGCTTGAATCCAAAGTTTTCATACATATGTCGAGCTGGATTGTCCTCGGCCACCTCGAGGCTTATGCTCACATATCCACGGGAGAAGGACTTAGAAATAAGATCCTGCATCATGAGCGCACCGAAGCCCATCTTATGCATGGTTGGATCAACCGCTATGGAATATAGACGGATCTTACCCCAGTTAGTCCTGGTGAGCGCCAGGTAATAACCTACCACAATACCTTCAGCCTCTAAGACGCAGAAGGTGGGCATCCCAAGCTGTCTCCTGAAGATGCTCCGCTCAAAGGCTTCTTCACCAAACTGCGCCTCAATCAACATGATCTTATCGAGATCGCTTAGTTCGGCTATCCTTATCGTTGTGTGTATCATTTTGTAATTGCCTTAAGATCTTAAGATCATGCTCGTCTTTATACGGTGTTAGGTCTAAATCGTGCGGGATTTTAGTTAGCTTCTCATGCCCAATGTGCTTGTATTGCTGGATTACGAAATGCTCATACTTGTCCCAGTCAATCCCATCCTTATGAATAGTCATTCTTTCTAAATGGGTAGCGATATGATGAGCTTTCTGATAATCAATGCCGAAGATGTCGATTATGGCTTTCTCACACTTCTCATGGATAAAGACATATGGCTCGGTGTCGACCTTTCCCATCATTTTCCTGTAGTGCCTATCGATGAAAATAGTCTTATCATCTTTTGAATAACCAGCTACATAAGGAATATCGCAGTCACGATTCACCTTATAATTTTGCTCGAACTCCTTAATAAACCTAGGGTCAGAAAGATATCGATGCACCGTGGCAGATGTTGTCTTAGGAAGTTTCATATAATTTGCTCAGATCTTCAAGGGTTGCGATGGTATCGTCTCTTTTACATAACATGACATATTTATCTATATCTATTGACCATTCGCTTCCTGTCCACCATTGGAAGCCTTTCAGATAGCCCTTATAGACAGCCGATGAACCATATCCAGGACCGATGTAAAGATGCTCCAGCCCTCTCTCCTTGGCTACCTGTACCTCATAACCGATGATGTGCTTACCGATGGACTTCTTTAGTTCTGAGTAATCCCATGCCGTTAAATTGGATTCCAGCGCGCCATCATATTCTGTAAACATGGTGAATGCATTGATTTTATCGGACTCACAGATCAACCAACTGGTCCTAGGATCATTAGGCATAAGGTTATAGATCTTTTTAAATCCCTTGTAATCTATGAATGTCTGATAAGCGGCTTCTACTTGATTTAGTTGTTCTTCTGTTAAGGTTTTAAGATAAGTGAAATTGTATCCGGATACTTTCTGTGGCTTTTTATATTGTTCTAAGCATATACGAGTAGAGCGGCAGTTATACCACTTTCCCTCATTTATGGCCCAGCCCCGTTCTATTGCATTCACTTCTCTCGAATCTTGTAGATCTAGAATAGGCTTTACGAGCTGCAGGTCGAACTGTTCTTCCGACCCGTATATGTGTTCGTAACTGATCTTCAATTTGATTCCCTCTTTGATTAGAGGGCATAAAAAAACCCTCAGGCTATTTAGCCCGAGGGTTTTGAAAGTTGGCACCAGCACTAGGATTCGAACCTAGACGAACAGTTTTGGAGACTGTCATGCTTGCCATTACATTATGCTGATACACATTTTATTTATGTAGTATACCTCATGATTGTCATGATGTCAAGAACTTTTTCACCGTATCTTACTTTTTTTAGTCTTTCAGGCTTTCAAACACGCCAGTCAAGAAAGCCGTAACACTAACCAAAGAAGTAACAACATAAGCGATCATGTAAATAATTTCAAATACTCGCCAGAAAATGATCAGCATATTATTTGGATGAGTCTCGGCAAAATATGCATCTATACACATGAGAGCCATAATGGCAGTCAAAACTGACATCAAAATAATGACGAACTTAGTTTTATTCATGGTGTATGTCCTTTAAAAATCTTCTTATACATTCGTTCTAAGAATGTTGGCTTTTTTGGATCTTTTGGTTCAAAAAACTTTGCTTCTGCTCCACAGATATAACCGCGCATGCTAGTAGCATAGAGATTTAAATCTCTTGAATCTTTTCCAGTGACAAGATAATTAAGTGAAAGCCTATATGCTTCTTGATGAAAGCACTTGGCAAATTCATTATTTCGCTTTTCGCGATACTTACAATCACTACAAAACTTGGTCAAAGTTCTTGCTCCATATTTTATTGTAGAAATATACTTTAGCCATATCATTTGGATAATACATAAACTTATTACGATTCGGTGCATCCAGCGAATCAAACCAAAGCCAAAAAGCTTTGTTAAAACGATCCGAGGAAATCTCTTTAAATATTTCCATAATTGGTACCCACTATGGGATTCGAACCCATCCTGTAAAGTTTTTAAGACTCATGCCTCTGCCGCTGGGCTAAGTGGGCTTTAATTGTAAATGGTGCGCCCGGCTGGAATCGAACCAACGACCAGACCGTTATGAGCGGTCAGCTCTACCATTAAGCTACAGGCGCGCGCTTAGTATGAAAACGGATAATGGTGCTCAAGGCATCATCATATTCTTCGATGGCCATTAGATCATTATATAACCGATTATATTCGGCCGAACCTTCTTCATAAGGATGAAGGCGCCATCGATCCCACATCTCAGTGATGATTGGAATCAATTCAGTCTTCTTTTCATGAAGGACCTTATAGAATTCTTGATCTTTCATCTATATATCCTTTGTTGATAGGATCATTATACCAAGTGTGTGGCAAATGTCAACTAAAAAGCTTAAAACCCAAAATATTCTTTGAGAGTTTCCAGTGCCTCAAAATACCTCTTATAATCTTGAAGGTCTTGCTCTTGGTGGGGTTTCAAGCCACCGTTGTCACGAGCCCATTCCAAGTCTTCGATGCTATCCCGTAAGTCCATAAAAGCTGTATGAAGCTGGACGTTTACCAGTTCATCAAGGACGGATTCATCGATTGCAACTGTAACTTTTTTGATCATTACTTCTTATCCCCTTTATTAAAACCAACATACCCCAAGAGACTGTCGATCCAGCTATTTCCAACCGTTACGACAGTGGAAGGCATGTAAGGCACCTGACCATTCCACTTGGTAAGAGCAGTAGCTTCGGCAGCCTTGATGTTGATATCAGCCTGAGCGTTCATATAAGGAACAGCAGGCATCATAGCAGCAGAGGACGCCGCCTTCTGAGTAGCAATAAACACTTCGTCTATGCTCTTCTGAATGGCATCGGTATATGATAGGGTTCCGGAATAACCAATGTAGTCGATGGTGATACCCTTCTCAGCAAAATGCTTGGTGATATCATTATGAAGATCATCCATAATAGCAGACGCCTGAGCATTACCATCAGCGAAACTCAACTTCATAAACCGCTGGGCAAGTGCTGCCTGGACATAACCACGAACAACAGTATCCATAATATCGCTCAGACTCTTACCTTGCGAAGTGCTGGCAAACTGGCTGGCAACATCAGTGAACTGTTGATTCTTCGTTCCAAACCAATACAGGAAAGTGGCAGCATCCTCTTCCTTGACCATAGCACCGATAGAGATACCAGCGCCAATCGTGATACCTTCCTTAGACTGGAACTGAAATCCTTCCTTCTTGGAACTAGTGCCACGGTCAGTAGCATCAACCCACTCACGCATATACGGAGTGCGGTCAACAAGAATCAAAAGCACAGATGGAACATAATAGTCCATTGTTCCCCAGTTCGCATTATGAACTAGAGTATGCGGAACCATAAACCGCTTCGTTGCAACCTTGGCATCATCAAGAAACTTCTTAGAACCAAAGTTGGTCTGAGTATTCTTAGTATCACCAACAACAGGAATAGCGAATGCACTCTGGTTTGCCTGGATCATCACATATTCAGGATTATCCTTGGTTTCATAATATGCATTTGCCTGGGTAGTAAAGGCGGTAAGCAGAGTCGCAGTCAACAGGATTTTACGCATTGTTTTTATTTCCTTCTTCGTAAAGCCGCGCACGCCAATTACGCAAAGCATAGCTGGCTTTCAGTTCAGCCATTTTAAATTTTCTGTATTTTTCATCAGCATCGGCGGTTGCTTTAGCAAATGCAATTCCTTCTGCTGAATTCCGCATCAAGTTTTCACAAATCTCAGCATTTTTATCTGCTTCTTGTGCTTCTAGTGACAAACGTTCCATTTTTTCATCCAGAATATAAGTCAATTCTTTCCAACCTTCGATGGTGGTTGGTTCATTGGGTAGCGAGATAAATTTTCTCATTTAAGTTATATTCCGAATATCACCATGATTCCATTCGGTCATTATATAATCTCCTAATAAGACTTCAGCAGTTTAACAACAGGACCATACCAGATAGCGATAAGAGCAATCAAAAGCACACCGACAGACAAACCAGAACCATTGAACCAAGAAGAAACTACTTGAGTTCCGACATAAGCGGCATTGCTATCACTCAGTTGCTGAGCAGCCATAGGACCGCTAACCAAAGGACTAACAATTTCATGTGCGCGATTCATGGCAAAAAAGCCCAGAGTAGCACAAGCAGTAAGCAGGAGACGACTACGCATTTAATAATTCCTTATGCATTTTTCAAGAAAAGATTAGCTTCTTCAACTGAATCGAAGAGCACAATATCACCCTGTTTGTCTCGGACATGATTGCCTGGCAAACCGTCGCGGGCGATGGCGAAATGGTCATAGATGTTAAATTTCTTTTTGCTAGTGGAAGACTGAAAGATCTGAAATCGATCTTTGATCATTGGGCTCTTATAACCCACGATGTTCTGTTCGACGATCTTAACATCGGCCATCGAGGCCGGCTTATAAGCAATCCGACCAGCTTTCTTAGGAGCACGAGGCTTAGTCACCACCGGAACTTCCGGAGGAATAACCGCCGGCTCTGACTTAGTCACCTTAGTCACCTTGGTCTTCTTTTCTTTAGTGGGCTTTGCCGGCTTGGCCGGTGCCTTAGCATCCTTAGCTTTGCGATCATATACGCCACGAGGCATATCAGGCTCCTTCATTCATCATCATGGTCCCTTTATACCATCGCCTAAAAAAGACGTACATAAGCATTTTTGCATAGTAGCTATTCACTGGGGTCTATGTACCTTATTTTGCTAGGGTGGTATATTAAGACATAATGTGAATGAGGTGTAAATATATGTTAACTTACTATGATATTCCGGACAAGTATGACCGAGACATGGTCATTGCGGCCGGCGAGTTCTTCCTATCAAAGTTGGTTAGCAAGCGCCTGATCAATAACCTAAACATCGAAGTCAACTTCGTCAAGGGAATGGTTAAGGCTTGCAAAATCGATGCTTGTATGAACTGGGAGGATCGTCTTACCAAGCCTCGTGAGTTCTCTATAGACATCGATGCCTCTATGCCTATTAAGAAAGCACTTACCACTTTAGCCCATGAACTGGTGCATGTTAAACAATATGCTATTGGCGAAATGTGTGATAAGAAAGGAGCTATTGTGGAATGGCTCGGTGTTAAGTATGATCAAGAAGAGCTTGACTATTGGGATCATCCTTGGGAAATCGATGCATTCGGTCGTGAAGCAGGTCTATATGTAAGGTTTATGAAGTTCTACGGAGAGAAAAATGAAAAAGCAAAAAAGAAAAGTCGCAAAGCGTAATCCGGTGGCCAGGGTCTTAAAAGATCCGCGTTATAGGAAGAGGGTCGTTAAGCTTAAGACTGCTTATGACCGCAAAAAGAAAGGGGAGCTAATTGCTCCCCTTTTTGATATCTGCTAAAATTTTATCAATTTCCTCATAAAGAGGATTGAGCCGGGTATTCACCAGTTCCAAATATCGATTATGATCATAAGCTTTAAGTGAATCCGATATATCAATCTTTACTTCAATTAATCTATCGATGAGTTTTAATAAATCATGATTCATCACATTCAATCACTTCTTCTTCACGCGATAAATGAAATATTATCGCCTTTGATTCTGGATTAATTTCTTGTTGAATATTAAGTAGTTTACGTAGTTTCATAAGCTTCTTAATAGCATTCGAGATGGTTTCTCTAGTTACTTTATCATTATTATCCATCTCTAGGTCGGTCAATGCGCCATGAAGGTTCTCATCGATGGATTCATCTACACTAATATAAGTTCCATCTGATAGCATCTCGGTTCGATAGTCTGGAAATAATGTATCAATCACTATACGAAGCTGCTCGTTTTCAGGCAGCTTTTTCTTTTTCTTCTTCCATAATGAAAACATGACTTATCTCTTTTTACCTAAGTTATATTTTGCTACCAGTTCCCATTGATCTTTATCTTTATGAGATATGATCTTAATCTGACTTATTGGTGCTCTGGTTTCAAAGTATTCATCGCAGCTTTCGATAATAACTAGGTTCCATTCTTCTAATAAGGCAGCGATGGTATTTCTTCTAGCAATATCTTCATCTGAGATATTAGTTGGCTTACCATCAAGAGCGAACATCTCCTTGAAGTGAACGATGTAGTACTTTCCCTTCTTGTGCAAGATGTGACAAGATTGAAATAGTTTATTCTCTTTTTTTGATGCTACGCCAATTCTGGTAAGCGTCTCTTTTACTTTTAAGAAGTCTACCTCAGTTCTTAGGCTTACC
This sequence comes from uncultured Bacteroidota bacterium, assembly GCA_903912435.1. Taxonomy (GTDB): domain Bacteria; phylum Bacteroidota; class Bacteroidia; order Chitinophagales; family Chitinophagaceae; genus Nemorincola. The sequence continues at coordinate 38,663 of CAIWHI010000271.1, forward strand.
TCTAAGAATGATTCGATAATAGACATAGCAATACTCCATTTTTATTCTATTTATTTTTGAAGTTTTTTAGATCTGGGTATACATACTTAGACAAAAACTCATCTTGTTGCTTTTTGTCAAGCACTTTCCAGAACTGCTTTGTCCTAATCATGTTATAGCCAATCTTAGAGCCGACATCTTTCAAGATCTGCTCTAGTTTCTTATCGGCTTCAGACTTCTTAAGCCAAGCTTTATACTTCAACTTTTTCTGAGGGATCGCCTGGTAATAGAAGTCGTATTGCATGTCCTTGTCGAGGAAGTGATAGAGATTCATCATTTCTGCTTCTTCGAAGGTTTCGATATGCGACGCAAAGTAACGGTTCGCTATCCAAGGAACGAATTCCTTGGAGTTCTCGCCGAAGTAGTTCTTTTTGTCCGTGATTGAGAAGATCATCTTCCATACGTCTACTGCCTCACTCATACGAACTCACAGTTCATCATTACTTCGATGAAGAATGAGACCAGATTGATCTCTGGATCTGCAACAAAAGCGGCTTTGTATTGATATTCGGCGATCAGCTTTATCAATGGCGGGACAGAGCGCTTAGTGAAATAAGTAGAAGCATGATCATAAATCGAACGAAAGATCGATGCCGTTTCAATATCTGAGTTCTCATGAACCCACTTACGAACTTCATCAAACTGCTTATTCTTGCAGAATCCGATGACTGTGCTAATTGTTGCATCTTGGAAGTTAGTCAAAATACCACTATCGATAGCACCGGCAGCAGAATAACGCTGCAACTCATTAAGACAACGACGCCAATCGGGGAAGTGCTTTTGAATAACCGCACCAAGCACAGCACGCTCATAGCCGACTTTTTCCTTGATAAGGATTTCTTCGACGAGCTTAAGAAACTTAACAGCCAAATTGGCCATCTCTTTCTTAGAGATGCGAAGGTCAATGACAGCGCAACGAGAATGTAGCGGATCAATAATCTTATTCTTGTAATTACAAGTCAGAATAAATCCACAGTTCTTCGAGAACTCTTCCATAAAGTTACGAAGCGCTGGTTGAGTAGAGTTCGGATTAAGATAATCAGCCTCGTCGAGGATGACGTATTTCTTACCACCAGTAAAAGAGATGGACGAAGCAAAGTTCAAAATTTCATTTCGAAGCGTGTCAATATTACCATTCATAGAACCATTGATCATGATATAATCACAACCGAGTTGCTCTAACATGGCTCGAGCGACGGTTGTCTTACCGACACCTGCACTACCAGCCAAAATCAAGTTGGGAATATTCTTTTGATCTACAAAGGTCTGAAAAGTCTGTTTGAGTTCTACGGGTAGAATCACATCTTCAATTTTACGCGGTCGATATTTCTCGACCCACAGAAAGTTTTCAAGCATCATATAACTCCATAATAAAAAAACGCTAGCCAGGAACTTTATTACTACTGGCTAGCGAAAATGTCAACTAAAAAGTAGAAGTCGACTCAATAGCAATCCAGTAGGTTGCTTCATTACCAATGAACTGAGAGATGCCCTTAGAAGACAACTTAACATTGTAGTCACCCTCGATCATCTTTAGATTCTCAGACTTAAAGATTGCTCGGAATGTCTTATCAGTTTCACCGATCTCAATGTTATAGGTATCAGCGGAAGTATCCTTGGAATTGACGGCTTGTAGCATAATTTTATCACCGTCACCAGCGATGGCAACTTCCGGAAGACCCAGGACTCCAAGAGCTTTGGTGATGCTCTGAATATCCTTACTGGACACCTTGCATTCCACATCGATAGTCGGAAGCTTGATCTCCTTGTCAGGCGGAGTCAAGATCACCGATGCATCGGCGAAGTGATAGTTCATGGAATGACCATTGCCCTTGATATGAACACTCGTTTCACCAAAGATAAGCTCCGGGTCATTTACCAAAGAAATACAGCTAATGAAACGATTGAGCTCATAAATGGCAAACTTATGAGCAAAGGTATCAGGGATAGTGGCCTTGGCCATGATCGTCTTATTGGAAGACATAGTTGTCAAGACATGGCCTTCCTTAATGACAATGGACTTATTGATATTAGCGAAGTTCTTCAGGATATTCAAAGTCTTTGCGTTTAGTTTCATGATATAAATTCCTAATTATTTCTTTTTCTTGAGAAGTGCGGGGTCAGCGGTAGCAGCTGCACCGATAGATGCAAGGTCAGCAAGTGATCCACCAAAGATGTAAGATCCAACATGCTGCATCTTCATCCATGGGCAATACCAAGTCTTCAAACCAATCTTAGAAAGGTAATGACAGAACCAATAGTCTTCAGAAAGATAACGCTTTGATTCCGGTTCGATTTCGGCTTGGAAATACATCATAATCTCACGAGAACCATCAAAGTGTTCTGTGCGAACATGATCTGGCTTATAATGATATTGAGGATAAGCGGCGCGGAACTTTTCAAAAGTAGAACGGCGGATCATCATAAATCCGGTTCCGACTTCAGATACTTCAATCGGCTCATCGATGCGGAAAGAACCACCGCCACCCTTTGGATTGAAAACATAGTCACCAACGAAACGCTCTAGGACATTAGGATCTTCATCGGCGATGCCCTTATCGACTGCCAACTTAATCTTTTCCCAGCTAATGCACTTCTTAGGGTATGGGCCGGCCAAGACATCATAATCAGAATCTTCGCTTTGCAAAGCCAATAGAGCAAGGACGTCATGTGGATTGAATCCGATATCCGCGTCGATGAACATCATGTGAGTGCAATCAGAACGAAGGAACTCATCGACGCAATAGTTACGAGCTCGAGTAATCAAAGACTCATTAAACAAGAAATATGAGCGAAGAGTAATACCATTCGCTGTACAAATAGAAGCTAAGTCAGCAACAGACTTAGTAAACATGCCGGCACACATGCCACCATACATTGGAGCAGCCAAGAAGATACTACGCTTACGCATCTCTTCGATAGGGACGGAAATTTCCATACTTTATTCACCTTTTATTTTATAATGATCATTGTAGAGGGTTAACATGATGTAGTGCATAGCTTTCATCAAATCATCTTTGTTTTTACCTTTTTTGGAACCGTAGCGCCAAAGGTATTTTTCTGCTGTATCTAGACAAGTGGTGGAAGCAGTGCCCCTGGCGATCCAGGCATCGAGACATTCAAGATTTTCTTTTTTATAATGCTCACCATAAGTCCTATTGACATATTTAATCATGTCATTAAGGATGTCTAGTTCATTGTATTTATAATTATAAGTTGGTGGAGGTTTTATCGAATTAGCTGTTGGATTACCCATTATACAGAGTGCCGGATCGATATTTCCAATATTAATTACTTCAGACATAATATATTCCCCTAGCTAAAAAAAGACGCAAGAGAAGAAGCTTCCTCACCCCTAAGCTCATGAGTCTTAGTATGATTATACTGATAAACTAATGAACTGTCAACATAATTACGCTTATTTTCAAGCACGGCTTTCACTTCTGTAGCCATATCGACTGCAGTTTGAAAGGGAACGTTCTGACAGATATGGTTATAGCTTTGAGAAGGCTTGAGAAGCTGGTAGTCTTCAGGCAGACCCATAATACTCATGGCTTCACGGTAAGTAATGTAACGATCTTCATAGGGATGAGTCAACATCTTCGGATAATGACCTACGAAAGCACCAATATAATTCTTAGGGACGATAGTTCCACGGCGCATGATATTCTTACCATCATCAAGCTTATGGAACATGCGATCACACTTCTCTACTTCTTTATCGAGGCCTTGTTTTGCCATCCAAGCTCCAACTTGCTTGTAAGTATGTCCATGACCCTCGATCAAGCTTTTGGCATCGAAATAACGAACCGAAACATCTTCGGCTTGCAAAATATCGAAGTGCTGACGATGAGTAATACCACCATGCACTACTTCCAAAAGATAGCGATAATATGGATCGTTTGTCGGCGTGTTCTTATTAATGACGTCCATCATGGAATTAGACTTAACATTAGTGATGACGTCTTCGATTCGAGTATAAGGACGACGGTAATATTCGAGAATCGGTGTTTTATCACCGCGCCAGAAGAAGTAGAAAGTTCGCTCACGAACCTGAGGAACACCATGAAGCAAACTCTTGGTGCGATATAGTGTCATAGTATAACCGTTTTTCTTACCAATCTCGATAAGCTGCTTACGAATCGGTTCACCAATCTTACCGGCAAGAGCTGGAGCATTCTCACCCCAAAATACTTTAGGCTTCATATCACCGAGAACATAATTCGCTGTCTCGATCATCCATCGATTATTTGGATTATGTTCACCGTAACCCATGGAAAATAAAGATAGGCCGGCGCATGGACAAACCGAAGAAACAATATCGACTTGATGCGGATGACGACCACCCTCATCGATGACATGATAAGGAACTTCATGGTTCCAATAGTTTAATAGATGTGATTCATTTGCCTTAAATGCAGAGTAAGACATAATGTAGTCTGGTCGTGTACCAAATACTTTGGTAGAAGCAAGAGCTTCACCGCCAATTAGCGGAATAATAGTCGCATGTTTCATAAGAAATCCTCAAGTGTAACCGCATTTTGTATATTGGTATTTATATCTGGCTTCCTTATAGCATTCCATTCCCAACCTTGCCAATGTGGATAGAACTCGCGCGAAAGGTGAACCGATTTAGGTTTTTCCATATACTTAAAATCTAGTTCGCCATGCGTATTAATTAGATTCGATGTCCATCTAAAGAACTTTACTTTCTTTTTTTGATGCTTTATGGCTTCATCGATGAAAATGTTTCGAATCTGATTCCTTTCATGCCAATTGCCATAGAATGGTGCGCCTTCATACCAACCGGTTTTAGGAATGGAACGCTTTGGATTCTCGATTGGCAATGGTTCATAAAGGCGAATAGTCGCTCCAGTCAGTTTGGAGACCCGCTGAGCCTCTTCAAAATAATCTTTTACAAGCTTACGTGTAGCTTCTTCTGGGTCATGCTGCCTAGCCAGGTGATGACGGATGTCAATGTTACCGAAGTAGTATTCCAGCTCTTTAAACTTGTTACCAGATTCATTAATGATAAAGCTATCCAAACCCATCTTTAATGCGCCATGCAGTGTTTTAAATGGAACAGAATTGACCATCCAACCGGGGCGATACATACAAATTGCATGACTATCACCCATTGCAATCTTATCATAAAGCACTAGAGTATTAGGATTGACCATGACCGATTCCTTCTCCATTCGAAGGATATTATCCCAGTCTACTTCTGCCCAACGTGGATCAATTTCCTTGTTTTTTTCATTAGCCAAGTCTACCTTATGCTTAAGCTGAGCATGGTAGTCCGGAAAGTCAATAATCAAAGAAAAGACTTTACCTTTGAACTTAGAAAAATTCACAAAGTTATCGACATGCGGAAATTCTTTTAGACCACCGAACAAGTTAAGATGGCCGCTCCAATCATTCCCATGATAGACATAAAGAGCATCGAACTTATTGAAATCACTGTGGTACAAATTAAGAGACATATTAACAGTAACATCTACTCCAGCGCATTTAAGCTGATCGGCATAAATGACGCCTTGACCGGCTCGATGTGATGATAAGTTCTTAGCTATAGGAATGAAGGGTGTGGCTAACAACGCGCGCATTAATATTTTTCTCCCAGTCGACGTTTGAATTTATCTTATCATAGATTGTCTCATCTGTCAACTGTGGTTCTTTACCGACGTTCCAGAATAAGATATTTTTGCCTGTATTTTTAGGAATGTACTTCCACACCTTAGCATCATAAGATCTAACTGCAGGAAATGGTGGGAGGTTCTTTTCCTTTTCATTGGTTTGAAACGGCAATGGTTCACTAATGACTTCAGCCCTTCCAAGTTCGCCTGCTTTCAAGTTCCTAGCTACTGCTACAGAATGAAATTTGGCATTTGGCCATGCAATTTGAAGAGCTCTGGATAACACACCGGTGGAGATAGCAACATAAACTTCATCTGGTGGATCAATCATAGAAGCAGCATGAACTATTCCTGCTGTAGCAAGTTCGTGTCTTAAACCAAGTGGAACAAAGAAACTATCATTCTTTTCTGCCCATTCCTTGGCGTATTTGTTCAGATTAGGCATAGCGGCGATCCTTTTGAAGATCGGCTTAGCACCTTGTTCAATACAGCATGCTTGATGAAGTGAGATTGTTTGGCACGCCGGCATGAATAACACTACTTCTTTGTTTCGATGTCGAGCTACGTCTAAAATCGAGACACCGGCCAATCCAACTCTTGGCTGTGAATAAACAATGGTTTTATGATTCGACTTAAATGCCAGTAAATCACCTGCTCTGGTTTTAGTACCAACGATAAGATCATCTCTGACTACTCTAACACCCTCATGCTCAATAAGGACTGGATCTGGATTGTATGGTGTCCATCCTTCCGTAAGTGATAGGTAATACTTCTTAGCTTCTTCAAAAGTGCAACCTGGATAAAGATAAGCTTCTTTGTTAATTCCATCTATAACATGATTATCATGTGCCATTGTATTTTCCTGTTTTTAAAGACCAATTAGAAGGGTACACCCATTCATATGGAATTTGTTTTGTTTGCTGTTTTACACCGTTTCTAATTGCCAGATGTTTATAATACATACAAAGTTTATCCTCAACATTGAGATACTTTTGTTTCTTGATGGGATTAAGCGGATGCTCGACCAAATATTTCATATGCTGTACAAACTCATGTCCTGCTTTATTGGTCGGAATGTACTGTCCATTTTCATCGATCTGATATTGAGCTTTGCTCATATAATTTGGGCAGGCCATAACTTGGCTTAAACCATCAAAGAATCCAGTGCCACCATGAAGAAAGCTTTCAGGATCAACCCATTCTGGATGTGACATAGCAACGTGTCTAGCAGCATTTTTACATGGATACATTGCATTCTTGAAACCTTGGTCATCTACAAAGTGGGTATTCAATAGCTTAGCAAATTCCATCATAGTATAAGGTCTATTCTTAGAACCAAGCAAATTATGCATTGACTCTGCACATCGTGATGGTCCGGTCATCAACCACTTTTTGACATCTGTTCCCTTAGGGTAATATATTTGAAATAAGTCGGACCTAGCATGCCTAACATTACTTTCCATTCGTTCTTTGAGAGCATTATTCTTCCATGCCAAATAAGTCTGCCAATGTTCATTAGTAAATGAGAACAATACACAAGCATTTAATACAGTCAATGGATCTTTGATTTTAGAGACTTCATCAACAAAAGGACATTCATGCCAGTGAAGTCGGTGTGAAAATTGTTGATAATTGTCTTTTAGTAGTGAATCTTCTCGTTTATCATACGCAACACAAAAGTCAAAGAACTTCGCAGTCCTTTGCTTTTGAGTCCAATTTTTCATCCAACTTTCTTTTGGTTTTTCTTTTTCGTCTAGTTCTACTGTAGCTAGATCGCTGTAAGTGATGTCGTGCAGATCTTCACCTAAAAAACTAATTAGTGATCCCATTTATTGTTCCATTATAAATATAAATATCTGTCACGGAGTTGGCGCTCCCACAGATTCTATAACTAGTAAGGAGTTACAGCTGTGTTTATTTATTACGTTTACGCATATTTAAGAGAAGATAATACACCATATTATATTGGTAAAAGTCATAGGGCTTTTACAAAACAATCTCATTCTACCGAAACTAAGAATAAAATGTCTTTAGCTAGGAAAAAATATTGGGAACAACACCATCTAAATAAATCTGTTTTACCATTTTAACATATTCTTTAGGTGAAATGTTAGCTTCTTTAATTATCTTATCATCAGATGGATGTGATTTTATGCCATTAAATGTTTTTACTAAACCAAGCTCTAACATAGCCCTTTGTCGACCATATGGATGAATAAATTTACTAGAATTCCAAATTTCATCCATATTAAGATGATTATAATCATCACCTGGACGAATATAATTTTCCAAATATCTAATAAAGTCACAACAGACGTCCTCTGCATTATATGGAATCGACCCGGTATCTTCATAGATCTTCATCATAACACGATCTAAAAAGTCTTCTTTCTTCATTCGTGAAGTAGGATTAGCCAAATATGAAATGCATTCGACAGCATTGGTTCCATAATAGAACATCGACTCTTTGTTAACATATTGAGGGAACCAATCGGCAATATCAGCAATAACAGCTGCGTATTGAAACTTATAGGCATTCATGCCATTATCATTGTTCCACTTAAACATGAAGTCGCCTACTTCTCGTAGGTCTTTCTTTTGAGCTGAAGATTCCAGCCATTCTGCCATATCTCTGGCTAAGCGAGGAGCATATTCACAAAGGTAATAGTCTCCACCACGCTTATAGTCTTTAGTCGGCTTAGGAAAACTGGGGAACTGATATCCAATAGATGTATAGAAAGGGGCATTGTAGTTCTTAATAAACTTAGCCATTTCTTCAATCGTCTTGTAGTTATACAAGTGAATCAAAATGGTATTATGATACCCAGATGGCTTAGTAGAATAGTTAATCGCAGAACCGGTAACTCGATGTAAAATGAAAATGTAAAGCCATTCCGGCAATTTAAAATCGGAATGCTTACCAGTCCAATCATTGGCAACCATCTCACGCTGCCGAGTTACCTTGCCGACCTTCATTTTCTCCCAATATGGATGCTTATCTGTCCAACCATAAAAGCAGTCATTAATGATTTGAGAGAAACCGGCATACTTCCTTTCGACTACGTCATAAAGTTCAACATGATGCATCAGGTCATCATTAACATTGCTTTCTAAATGTGAAAGCATCCCATAAGGAGGATTAGAAGAGACGTTACATTTTTCTTGTTGATCTGAAGCCATAGCGAAATATCGCAAGAATTCATCATAGTATTCTGTAGTCTCAATCATTAATGTATTCTTTCAACTTAAAGCATATATGCTTTGACACCGGCTTCTTTAAACATATCAGAAGTTAGCTTACCAGAGTCTTTCCATTTGTCGGCAATATTTTCTGGATAGCACATAAAGACTCGTTTAATGCCAACTTGAATAACGCCCTTAGCACACTCAGAGCAAACCGGCAAACCATAAACAAATAAATCTGCATCTTTCAAAGAAACACCATTCAATGTGGCATTATAAATGCAATTCATTTCGCCATGGATAGTGTATTTGTATTTAGTCTCTCGATCATTAAGGCGTTCAGAAGAATCATCAAAACGACGAGGAAAGCCATTATACCCCTGTGATAAGATCTGACCATGACTACCAACTGCCACTGCTCCAATCTTGCTACTCGGATCTTTCGACCAAGTAGAGATATGACGAGCCATGTCAAGGTAGCGTAAGATCCAGCTAGATGATAAGTTCAAAGTGTCTTTCATAAACGTGAAGGCTCCCAGCATTCCAATAAATCAAACCGCGTTCCACTTTAAGTTCTTTGCAAAGCATATCAAGAACATGTGATTGCCAAAAGTAATCATTTTTATAACCAAAAACGACATCATTGCTTCGCATTTGAACGATAGCATTGAGCTTATCATTTCTAATAACATATTGCACTGCATTTGTGCACATGAAATCAGACATACCATCTTTATTATAATCGGTCCACATACTCGGCCGAGTATAGATCATAACAGCGCGCCGAGAATCATGATTCTTAGTGAGCTCTTTTACAACGTTATTATATTGATCTCCATTGCTTTGAGACCAGATACACCAACCATAATTTGAATTGATCAAACCGTAAGGAGTAGAAACCTGTTGCCAAATAGCTGGAGGACCACCAGGAATAGCATTGACATTAAGAGACTTGGAGTGATACCAAGCGATCTCACGATCGACATAAGACTGATTGACTTTACCGAAGATAGATGGTTCGTCGGCGATGAAGTTCGCATTGATAATCTCGAGCATTTTGACACCAGTCTTATCAGTGACATATTGCTCAATACTCTTAAGCTGTTGAAAGCGCTCTCTGATGCTACTGACAGTGAGATATGTGAACATCAAACTTTCTTTCGATTCAAAAAGTCACGAGTGATATCTTGACCATCCATCTTACCACGGGAATAAGTGACAAAGAAAGATGCATAATTGATCATATCTTTGGCTGAGTCTTCAAGTGATTCGAAGTTTGGTGTATAAGTCGGATCATTTTGCATTGCTTCCATAACCGACCGCATGCGAAGCATCTTAGCATGCATAATCTCAAGGATAGTTAAGCAACCAGATGGATAGTAATCCGCCTGTGTAATATTAGAAGTCGGATTCTGATAATCACGAGACTTTTTAGTTTGAAGGTCAATGCACTCTTGAAGCACAGTAACCGAGTAACGTTGTGTAGTTTGTGACATTAAACGCTAAACCTTTTAAGGTTGCTACGCTTAACGATATCTGAGTGATCAGGGGCAACCCAACCCTCTGGCTTAATAAGATCCGGAAGACCAAATGGATTAGGACGAGAAGCCTTAACACCAGGAGTCTTATTCATATTAGCTTCATGAACCAAGTCCCAAGCTTCACCGGAAGCGACATTGAAAGCGTCAAGAGTTCCAATAGCCACAACACATAGATCGATAAGAGCATCGACTACATCTTCCTGATTAGTTGCGGACTTCAGTTCATCGAGTTCTTCTTGAAGAAACTTAATACGAAACTGTAGATATTCCTTGAGCATTTCAGGGCTAAGCTCATCGAATTTTGAAGTGAAACCGTAGTGATCATGTAGTTCGGCAATATCGGCAACCCAGTTTTCTGACATATTATTTTCCTTATGAAATCCAAATTGGAGGTGTGCGGTTTTTCCAAGAATGGATATGTGGCTTACCCATCTTATAATAGTTCCTGTAATTGTCAACAGGATCTTTGCTAATAATATACTTTTCGTCCATACAAGATGGCATAAGAGTCATATCATGTGCTTCTAGATTCTTTGGAGGAGAAGCTAACATATAACTAAGCTCACCGAAGCACTTATGCACTTTACCATAGCGATAACTATATTCTTTACCCAAAGCAAAGAAATGCTCAACTAGCCAATCATAATTCATAATTGACTGCCGACACCAAACTGCTGATGGATGATTGATGTGAGTGGCTTGGTAGAGATGCTCATCACGTGCATCATCAAGGATGTAGCGCTTGACATTTCGATTAGTCTTAGACTTTCCAATAATAAGACGACCATCCAAGACTCGATGTGCTGTCGACAAAAGCTGTGCAGATTCGAGAATCATTTTGACGACATGCTTATCGACCATATCCTGAGCTGCTTGCTTAGGATCGGTGTCTACGTAGAAGATGTTAATAAGAGCCTCCATTTTATAGATAGATAATAACACAGACAAAGATATTATAATGTTTCCATAACCAAAAGTCATAAGATAGCAATAGGTTTAGCGCAAAAAGGCAGAGTCCATAAAAATGACACTTGCATTCATTGTGGTAATATTGCATCTGTTTTTAATATTAGTCGTTGGCATAACGATAACTGTAAATATTTATTATCTCAATAAGTGTTCATAATAGCTCAAGTCCGGAGCAACGTTGGTTTCCACTTTTTGAAGGCTTGAGTTCGGTGAATTGGATTGGCTCTCGAATAAAATGGGATGCCATCCAAGTAGTCCATGCAGTGCTGGAAGGCTCGTGCTGTTAGACCAGTGAAAGTTTCTGTGCGGACTTCACCATTCGGCATAGCAAAACGAACTCGACAGTGCTGCGGCCTCTTTATCTTAACACGCATATCTGGAAATGTCAATGATGTTTCTTCAAGCATGACAATTGCTTCACTCGGTTGTACTATGCGAGGATTGAAACACGCATAATTCTGAGGAGACCCTCGCATCACAAACAATCTGTAAGGAAGACCCACTTGAATAGCAGTAAGGTAAATCGCATTGTGTTCGTACATGAACTTTACCATTTCTTGAGAAAGCTCAAGAGGATCGAATGGCGGTTCCTGAAACTTAAATGGTTCGCTCTTTTGCTTTAGAAGAGGGTCATTATATTTTAATAGATTCATTCTTTTTCTCTCAAGATCAGGTGATTATCTTCGCTGAGGTGCCATTCTAAGTCGGTATCTTCATTCCAGCCAAGTTTAAAAACAAATTCAGGTGGAAAGGGGAGCAATAAATCATCCGAATCTAGATCTTGCTCAAAATTTACAACATATGATTTCATTTTATACCTCGATAGAAGAGAAGTTCTTATTCTTTACAAACTTGATGGTGTTATCGAACTTTTCAAAAAGCTGTTCTCTGTGAGAGATGATGAATACATTCGAGTCTTTAGAGATGTTATTGATGATCTTAAGCAGGTCATCTGCAGCATTTCCATCCAAACTTGAATCAAAAACTTCATCAAGAATGAGCAAATTAGTGCTCAATGAGTTACGAAGCTTAGCAACGGCGCGCCATGTGAATAAGATGGCCAAGTCAATCTTTTGCTTTTCACCTTCAGAAAACGAGGAATAAGTGAAAGCATCACGATATCTTGACTTAATGGTTTCGTTGAACTGTTCATCTAGTTGGAACTCGCAAAACAAATCGAACTCAGCCAGATATTTGTTGATAAGCTTATTGATCACTGGAATATACTGATTGATGATCTTAGTTTTGATGCCGCCATCTTTAAGCATATTCGATGCAGCAGACAGAACATGTCTATCTTCTTGTATTCTATTATAGTTTGAAGCAATTGTCAACCGCTCATTTTGAAGATCTTCCATCGTATCATCTGAGCTATCTTTAACCTTTTTAGTGGCCTGCTTTATCTCACTTGATAAAGTTTCAATTTGATTTTGGCAGTTAGATATTTCAGAATTAAGGACATACAACTTGGCTCGATCATCATTGATGATTTTTTGCATTTCAAAGATGGCTTGTAGTTTTTCATTAGTTTGATTGAACTTTGCAACCAACTTTTCCAGACCATCTTCAATTTCTTTTATTTGCTTGGAACGATTTTCCACTGAAGTGCACTTAAACTGCTCATCGATATTCTGACGACATGTTGGACATGTATCATGCTTACCAAAGAAAGCAATTTCTTTTTGTAGTTGATCATTACGAACTTCTATTTGAGCTCGAATGGTCTTAAGTTCATCGAGCTTCTTTTGAACTACTTTGACATCTTCGATTTTGAATTCTATCTGTTCAATCTTATTCACGAGCTCATGTTGATCTTCATTCAGCTTCTTTAACTTCTTTTCAAAGTCTTTGATGCTTTGTTTCTTCTGCTTAACAAACTCATCATTTTTCTTACGAAGTTCTTCAAGATGCTGCTCGACCAGATCAATTTTTTGTTCGATGAAATCTTTTTGATATTCTGCTTCTAAAAGTTCTTGCTGATTAGTATCGATTTTCTTTTTCAATAAAGTATTCATGGTAGTGAATACTTCTAGATCGAGCAGATCTTCAATAATTTCCCTGCGTCTACCGGTTGGCAATTGCATAAAAGGAACAAATGATGCAGCGCCTAGAATGACAACTTGACAAAAAGACTTATAGTTGATTCTAAGGATATGCTTTTCAAGGATTTCCTGATAGTCTCTATTATCTGCGCTCTGATTAACCAAGACTTCATTGCAATATACTTCGAAGATGTTTGGCTTCATACCACGAATGATCTTATATCGATTTGAATTTGCACGGAAGTAGAGTTCTACAACCGCATCTTTTTTATTGATAGTATTAACCAACTGAGGTTTGTTGATATTCCTGAAAGTCTTGCCAGATAGAGCAAAAGTTAGTGCATCGAGAATAGTCGACTTACCGGCACCATTTACACCTACGATTAAAGTGGTGCCAGTATTTTGAAAGCTTACTTCAGTGAAAACATTTCCTGTAGAAAGGATATTTTTCCATCTGATTTTTTCGAAGATAACTGAATAACTGACATTTAAACTCACTGTGCAAAACCTATTGCTTCATTGTATAAAGACACTATAGTTTGTTCAAGCTTTTCTTTATTGACATTATTAGTGTTCCATGACGATAAAGCGATGTATTTCTTAAAGATATCTATGGTTGATTCTGCTTCGAATGAGATATCAGAATCATCTTCAATATTTAAGTTCAAGTGATCATCGACAATCTGCCAATCAATTAATCCAGCTTTTTCGACTTTGTTACAGAAAATATCGAACAAATAAGGATCATTTTTATTCTTTACGATGATCTTACCATAGGTGCTTTTATATTTCTCAAAGTCAATACCATCTAGATCTTTGAAAGCTAAATTAGAATCATCATAAATAATCTTAGAGAACATTTTATATGGGTTTTCTATGAAGGTAAGTTCTAGCGTTTCCGTGTCGAAGACATGAAACCCTCTTTCATCGCCATAGTCTGACCAAGTAAATTGACCATGACTACCAAGATAATAAATGCTACCATCAGTGGAGCGGTGGTGAAAATGGCCAGACATAGTAGTGTGAAAGCGATCAAATAAAGAGCGATCCTCCCCATGTGTAGCAATAGAACCCCTAAACATCTCAAAGCCTTTGATTTCAAGGTGGCCCATACAGACTTTGGCATTTGATCTTTTGATGGCTTCAACTGACTGATCCCTATTTGTAACGTTAATCCATGGAACAAAAAGTATCGGCAAAGAATCAATAGTAACTTCTGTAGTTGTATCATATAACGGGAAGTTGTCACCATATAATTCTCTCACAGCATTGACATCATTTGTGTTTTTATAATAGACGTCATGATTGCCGAGAATTTGATGATATTCGAGTTTACGATCGATAATCGGCTGAATAAAATCTTCTCTGAGACGCTTGGCCGTTTGGATGTTGATATACTTACGACGATCTACCAAGTCACCAAGGTGCACGATAGTATTAATTCCTTGTTTGTTTATAGTGGGAAAAAATACATTTTCTAAAAAATTCTTGCTTGCATCGAGAAACACTGAGTTATCATTTCTGACTCCCCAGTGAGTATCCGCAATAATTGCTATCTTCATTATTTTCTCTTTTTAGAGTTTTCTAGTAAAGCCTGTTCACAAAAATCTTTTATCATTTCGACTCTTTGTTGATAGGTATATCTTACATTCCTATCAAAATCATTTAGCATCTTATCCACGGCATCGACTACCGCCTGTGGAAGCATGTTTTTGTTGATCATGGTGTTTCCTCAATGAACTTTTCAAGTCCTACATTAACATGTTTCTTGGTTTTTGTCAACTTATTTTCGAAGGACTCAATGATATGATTGCCAATATCATCATTGTTATGAACGTTCAAATCAAAATCTTCAAACCCTGAGTTTTCTAGTGATAAAAGAACGAACATATTTTGCATGTTTTTATGCTTGATATAGGTTTCCTTCTTTTCTTTTTGAATACGGCGAATGAAAGCATTCCATGCGATCTGAGTAAAATAAGCAAAAGCATTAACCGACTTTTCGGCATTAAAACCACCAACAGCTGCCAAGCAGTTTTCTAAACCATCCGAGATCATTTCATCTTTATAGGAATATCCACTGAAATTTGGCTTTGTCGATAAGCGATTGCAAATCTGCTGAATACAAATGCCAATGTAAGCCGGTACCCTTGCCGTGGGATCGGTCTGGCGCTTGGCTTTATATTCGATGAGAGCTGCGCAGAAATCTTTATTATTCACGTAGTGTTTTTTAGTTGACATTTTATAAATCCTCTAGTATAATCAGCAATGGAGCAACAATAAATCTATATCAGTTTAGAGAAACATTATAGATCTTGTATGGAAACTTCTCTTCATTATAGACTTTAATCCTTTCTATGAAATGAAGTATAGTATAATTCTTCTTAGACTTCCAAGTCAAATCATCAGCTATATCATAAAGAGTAGCCTCGGTTTTGGTAGCTGACTTTCGAAGGCCACGACCGATTGACTGAAGGTTTCGAACCCTGGACTTCGAAGGACTAGCAAATACAACGTTATGCAGATTACGAATGTTAATACCGGTCGATGTAGTTCCAAAAGAAGCAACCACAATAGCATCTTTTTGCTCTTCCAATAGTCTACGAATTTCCTCACGTTTCTCTCCATCAACTGAGCCAGAAATGAAATAGACTTGTCTATCGACCGCTTCCTTCTGAATCATATCATATAAGACTTTTCCATGTTTATCAACATATTGGAACAACAATAAAGTGTTGCCTTTTAGTGATAATACGAGATTCTTGATGAACCGGTTTCTAGCTTCACTTCTAACTATTAGGTCGATTTCAGCTTGATAATCATTCTTAGAGTTAAGCTGTTTAATTGCATCCGGATAACATAGCACTATTGCTTTGATCTTAAAATCTGCTAGATGTTTCTGCTCGATTAGATCAGCGGTAGTTATTACACGCTTAACAGGACCAAACAAACCTTCTAAAACTAATTTATGCGTTTGTGATCCATCGAGTGTACCGGTGAAACCAAAGCGGTGCTTGCAGTTTGCTAAGTTTGTCATGATCGATATCAGAGACTTAGATTTGAATAAATGTGCTTCGTCACCTATCACTACTTCAAATTGATCGAACCAGGCCTTGGGCATCTTATAAATTGACTGCCATGTGGAGCAAAATATAAGACGATTAGAGTCTTTTTCTAGGCCTGACATAATCTTATGAATGGAGTCTTTAGGAAATCCATAGTCCTCAAAATCCGAAGCCATTTGATGCACCAGCGAAGTAGTCGGTACGATGATCAATGTTTTCTTGGCATACCAGCATGTGAGAAGATAGATAATTAGCGACTTACCCGAAGCCGTAGGTGAAAGTAGTAATCCTCTTCTCTTTCTGACTGCATGGAGAAATGCAGCGATCTGATATTCACGTGGTTGGTGTTTTGGATTTAATTTCTCTATGAACTCATTTGCTTCTACTAAAGATAACTCATAGTCTGCATCTATACCTTCATATTCTACGGCGTAGTTTCTAGACTTACAGAATGATTCCAGGTGATCACTGAGGCCACTATAAAGCAAACAGGTAAGAGAATTAAGCAATCTAATCTTGCCATCCCACAGCCTATTCCTATAAGCTGGTGAGAACTTTGCACCTGGTACCTCGAATGTGAAGTAATCAGATAGTTCTTGAATTATACCAGCATCGGCTACAATTCTATTGTAAGCCTCATTTACTTTTTGAATTTTAACCGTTTCAATTTCCATTAACCACCCATTATAAATTTCTGAAAGTCGATGGCGGACTTTATCAAGAACCCTCTATTTTGAAGTGAACGGATGATAGAATCTAAGAAGTCGACTTTTTCTTGAGCCATGCCTATCTTAAGAGATAGCTCGATAATATCATTATCACCTTCCATATATGTCGGAAGATCTTGCTTAAGGATCATGCCACGAGCCGGAAGCTTCCAACCCTTTGCTTTGGTTTCTTCAGTAGGACCAGTAGTATAGAATTCAAACTTATCAAGCTTAAGTCTTTTCATATCCGCTTCTAAGCTTTTAAGAAGTGCACGTTCTCTACAAAAGATGGTATAATATTTGTGATGCAATTTAGGAATCTTGAGTGCTTCATCGGCCAGTTCGGTCTTATCGATCCTAGTGTCTTTCTTCCACTCTTCAAAGAGCTCTTCAAATTTCATTTCACGCCTCAAACTATCAAATAATCATTATTATAATGCGAGTTTGGGCAAATGTCAACTAATTTTTGAGATATCGAAGTTGATATAACGAAATACTGCGGTTGCTTCTACAAAGTTCACATCTTCCATAGTAGTATCAAAAGTAATACTGGATATTGATATCGGCATGGCATCTTTAAACACGATCTCGTAATTTGGATTTCTGTTTGAATTTAAAATGCTCAAGGATATATCAGATCTGATACCATTACCACCATAGATAGGTGCGCTTTGTAAACTATAATAGTCAGATGGATTCAACCTGCCAAGACCACGTACCCAATTATGAATCTCTAGGTAGTTCTGTAAGTCTTCATCTACCTTGAATATGATTTCTAGTTCTTCATAGTTCAAGTGATCACCAGCAAATGGGATATTGATAATCGGGTTAGGTACATCCACTATCGGCAGAGCTAAGCCAGGTATATTGACTTTTTGAATGAAGAAGTTAACGTGCGGAGCTCTTTGTATAGTGAACTTAAAGTTTAGCGGCGATAAGAAGTTCTTATTCGTCGGTGTATCTGTTATAGCTGTCATGGTTATAATTATTCTCCACTTGCTTTAATTTGTATATATTTATGCACAAAAAAGGGAGGGCCATTTCTGACCCTCCCCAGTCTTGTCGGATTAACTCCGATCTTTTTGTTATTTAGCTCAAACACTCAATGCTAACAATGTTGTATTTCATTAAAGTTGTTCCATGTTGACTAGCTTTTGCAAGTGATGCATATGGTATATTGTTATCTAAACCATATTGCTTCAATCCATTAATTTCTTGTTGAATGCCATCTTGAAAAGCAATTAAATATTTTTTCGAATGTGCCTTTTTATAGCTACTCACATCAGCTCTTTTTAATCCCTTGAGTTTGCTAGATATTTTGCTTTTATGTTCATCAGACAACGGACCATTGGAAAATCTAGTGCCGTTACTCCATTGTTTTTTGAGACGAATAGAGCTTTGATGTTTCCATTCATTCGTGTGTATTGACCCCAACTTAGCTTGTCTCAGCTTCTCTCTGTGTTCTGCAGTAAATTTTATATTCTTGGATTTCTTTGCAGCAGAAATAGCAGCAGCTTTTTCAAGTGAACATGGACCAATTTTCTTGCCTTTTTTGGCGGCAGATATCTTTTGTCCGACGCTCCTAGAGGTATGTTCGTATTTGTGCCAAGTAGTGTTATTTTTTATATTCAAATTGTAGTAGCGTGGAAAATTAGAATGTGGTTTTATTTCAGATTCCTTAATCATTTTGAGAAATCGCATTTCAGCATCGAGCATTTCTTCTCTCGTTGCAATGCTTGATACAAGCAATCTTCTTTTAAAATCATGAGGTCTGTTTTGGTAGGATCTTTTCATCCAAGGCGAAGAACAAACGTACCCGTCATCTACATCTCCCCAGTGCGCTCCAATATAATATCGTCTGTGCTTCTTGTCGTACCAAATGTATACAAACCCACTGTTGACTGTCATTTTAAAATCCACACAGCTTCAATCTCTAGTAAGCCAGCTCTGGAGGGATGCGGATCATGAGCAACTTTACCATCCCACATTATAACTATGTGTTTGCATCCTCTTTCTGCTGGACCTGAAGCCAAATAATAACCAACAGGCTTTGGTGGAGTTTGCCATGGTCCTGTAAGCATAATTGGTGTCATTCCGTGATCAATCATAAACTTTTCCCATGTATCGTACCAGTCGGAACCAGGTTCCTCCTTCACAAAATGAGGAACGTCATTTCTGTCTAGTTCTAATATCGATGCTGTTACGGCACGCACGCAGTCACCAACGTCGCCTCTGTCGTAAAAAAACTCTTGTTCTACTGGAATCATAACATAATCCTTCGTGGTCTAGTTGTTCATCATTACTTAGCAGTAATATTTATAGTGTAACAAAAAAGCGGCCCATTGGGCCGCTTTAATGCTTAGTGTGTCATTAACCCATGAGGTTGTTTACGATCACCTTGCGGTAGTAAACGTTAGTATTAACTGAAAGAGCGCCACTGCCCTTTGTTAGGCCCTGAGCAAATGGGTTTGCCACGATGCCGTAACGAGTCTTGAAGCCAATCTTTGGCTGGAATGACTGCTGGTCAACAGCGCGGACCATCTGTAGAGGAACATATGGGCAATAGAACACGCCAGCATCGAATGCTGAAGAGCCCTTATAGCCAACAGTTAGGTAGTTACCACCAACCGCATATGGGTCGATGTAAACCTTTAGGCGACCATTAAGAACACCAGCGAAGGTGTTGCCTGTATCGTCAACCTGTAGGTTGTTTGAGTTTAGAGCTGGAGCGTAGTCAAGAACACCGGCCATCTGCAGAGCTGATGCAACGTCAGAAGAGCAGATAACGATGTTACCCTTACCACGACGTGTCTGCTTAGCAATCTGGTTAGCTTCACGCTCTAGCTGGAACATTAGACCCTTGAACTTTTCAACTGACCAACGACCATTTGAGTCGGTGTCAAGATCGAAGATACCTGCAGTTGTTGTGTTGTCCTGTGCACCAAGTACGGCTGTAACATTGATTTCACGAACGATTTCACGATTGATTTCTGCAAGGATTTCGGCTGAAAGGATGTTAGCAAGTTCTGTTTCAGCGTCTAGACCATGGATAGCCTTAAGATCCTGGGCTAGTTCCATTGTGTACTCTGCCTTTAGGGCGCGAGACTGAGCTGTAACAGTTACCTTCTCAATGCTGAAAGCCATCTGAGCGAAGTCGTTGTTGCCTGAAGCTGAGCCGTTAGCAAAGTTCAGAGCGCCAAGTGCTTCAGCAGTAGCTGTTGGCATTGCAAAGCCAGTGTTATATGCTGGTGTGGTGTTTGTTGTAAGAGCTGTTGTGTTAGAGTTACCAGGAATTGTACCTGTGAAGCTCTGACCAAAAGTTGTGTTACCATTCAGAACAGAAGAGAACGCAGTGTTTACTTCGTTGTAGAATGTTTCGTTACCAGCCTGGTTGCTGTAGCGTGAACGCATTGCGAAGATCAAGCCTGTTGGGCCTGTCATTGGCTGCGTACCGCAGATGTCATATGCAATCAGGTTAGGCATTGCACGACGTACTAGTGAGATAAGGACTGGATCGAATGTATCGATGCCACCTGAACCAGCTGTAGAGCTTGAACCGCCCATGAAGTTGGCTGCGGCATTTTCTAGACCGGCTTCGTTAAGCATTGTCTGATACTGACCCTGAGCAGCAGCTTCACGAAGTGCCTTCTGAGTGTTTTCAAGTACAACTGCTGTTACTGAACGGCGGTGTGCGTCCTTGATTGGTGTTAGATCTGGGTGCTCCAATACTGGGCCCCACTTCTTTTGAATTTCTTCCTGAAGATACATTACTGTTCCCTTTCTAAAGATCTTTGGGTGTTATTTTTTATTTATAAAAAATTATTTCTTGGCAGTTCTGGAGATCGCCTTAACGAATGCGGCGACTTCTGGGTTTGTTGCGATTGTTTGAGACTCTTCGCCTTCGAAGGTTTCTTCCTCAATGTTTGATACTGATTTCTTAACAGTGTTAGCGAAGTAAGTTTCTTTGATGTAGGAAAGCTTCCTCTTATAAGCATCGACATTACCGTCGAAATCCACGCCCTCAGCTAGAGCCTCGAACTTCTCTGACTGAGTTAGAGTTAAGCCCTCTGCCATTTCGGCAAAAGCTTCGTTCTTCTCGACTTCAACTACGACCTTCTTCAATGAAACATTTTCATTGATTGATTCGTCTAGCTTATTTTCCAGTTGCTCAACCTTGGCTGCTAACTGTTCGATAACGCTGATCTTTTCTTCAGGCACGTCGATATAGTGCTCTGTGAATAGACCCTTAAGTCCGTCGATGAACTCTTCCATGATCTCGTTACGTAGAGTAGATTCGATAGCAACCTGGTTGTCTTCCATCCACTTTTCGACTACGTAGTCAAGGTAGCTATCAACCTGCTTTTCCAAAGTTTCAGCGATCTGCTGAACTTCTTCTTCTATGCGAGTCTGATATTCTTCTTCAATGCGAGCTACTTCCATTAAAGCGCGAGCTGTTACAGCTGCTTCAAAAATGGTAGTTGCTTTTTCTTTGAATTCTTCTGAAAGGTCCTGACCTTCAAACATTTCCTGCACATCTTCCTTAACAGAAAGAATCTTTGCAAGTGGGTTATTTTTGTCATATAGGTGTACCATTGGGTCATTAGGAGCTGCGCCACCCTTTCCAACGGCACCAGATGCCTTCATGTTTAGTGAAGCTTTATTGCCCTTTTCATTTGCTGCACCTGGTAGTGATGCTACTTCCTTGCCAACAAGGTTCATTGCATCATGGAACCACTTTTCCAGATCGGTCTTACGCATTGCATGCATAGCGCCGATTGTGTGCTGGATGTATTCGATCTTTGACTTCGGATCGTCTTTCACTGCGCGTGAACCCGGATGTAAAGTAGCCATAGCTACTGAATCTTCTTCCAGATTCTCTACCGGTGTTTCGTCAATTTGTTTTTTTGACATCTATAAGGTCTCCCTATTCGTATTTGAAATTATTTATAAAACTCTTGTCTTCGACGCGAGAGACCTTAAATAGCCCTCGAATATACCGAATTTGCTCTGTTCGATCTCATCCATTGTCATTTTCTTAATGGCCTTCTTCATCTCGTGAAGTTTTTCTTCTTGCCATAAGCCCTTGACCGGATCATATACCCACTCAACGTTCTCCATGATACCCTTTACGAAGGCATCAGGAGCAGATGGATCTGCAACAATATCAGCTGCAGTAGCCAGATGGAAGTCATCTTGAACTTCCATGATACCTTGCTTATTTGGCTTAAGTGATCCCATACCACGTGACGATACACCGAGATTTGAACCTGATTTTAAAAGACCTATAGCAATATATCCCATTGGAGTAGCAGTAAGTTTTGCTTTACCAATAAAATTATTGCCGTCTTGTTTCAATTGGATGATCAGATGTGATACGCGATCAAGATTAATTTGTGGACCGGCTGGATGACCAAGTTCGCCATAACCGCGCTTTGTATTAACATGATCTTCTATGTAACGATTTACAGCAGCTTCCATTACTGGAAGTCTGTAGATACGACCGTTACGATTTGGAACTTCAGCTTGTAAAAAGATGCCATGAATATAATGATCCTTATCGCCATTTTCTCTGGCTTCGGTGATATATTCTACGTCTTCGAATTTTGCTTCTGTAATCAGTTTCATCTTAGTTACCTTATGGTGTTGATTGTGCTACCCATGCACCGCCAAAATACCAATAAATTCTTGCACCAGCGGAACCAGTAGTATTGATATATAACGATCCTGTAACTGGTGTGCCTAATGGACTTGAAGAAACACCGGTTACGTGGTTTGTTGCGGGTGTCCCTGATCCAACTGCCATAGAAGCACTGGAAGAGCCAATTAACGAAGCAGCGCCGGTTGATACTGATGCTTTAACTGTCATGTTAAACTCCAATACCCGGAGTTACATAAACTTGCGACGTTCCAGAAGCAGTTATGGCAGTGAAATATGAATTAGCTGGGAACGAAATAATTTCCAGAGTTCCAGGTAATACAGGAACGCTATTGGCTGTTGTTGTTACTACTACAGCGTTGGTATTTGCGTTTAGAGTATTTGAGCCAACACCAACGAAAACTAAAACTGATCCTGAATTGAAAATTCTATATTGACAAAAACTTAGATCATTAGCGCCTGTCTGAACTGCCTGGACGGCTGTTGGTGCTTGTGTGTTTGCAAGGAATGTTACAGTGTTGCCCAGAGGAACAAATGCCCCAGAAGTTATAGGTGTATAGATTCTTGACATTAGATTCTCCCGTCACCAAATTGACTTGATGGCGCACCGAAACTATTTGGTGCCATAGTCACACTCGAAATTCCACCATCAGAGGGTGCTGCTTGTTCGTCTTCTTCTTTGCCATGATCACCATAAACCATATAGTCATGGACGCTGTTGATCATTTCTTTAGACTGAGCAATCTTTGCCTGGACCCATGGTTCAACATGAAGATTTTGTGGCATAGCCATCAAAATATGAAGAGCCTTATTTGCTAGAGCCTTAAGCTCTGCCTTTACCATTTCGATCTCTTCTTGAGTGTCATCGGAGCGTCCTTTTGGAAGGTCGGACACATCACCACCAAGAAAAGGCATAGCTAGATCTTCATTGCGCTGCTTAGCATAATAAGCCGCTAAAGCCATTTCTTTGCGCTTTTCTTTAGACTTACCGGCAAACTTTGGATTTGTTGACTGTTGGAAGTCCTTAATGATTTCACCAACGGAAGTTTTTTTAGTTAGAACTTCATCGAGCTCGACTTCTTCGACTTCTTCCTTGGCCATGCGAGCCAGTTTATCAGATGCTCTATTTACACCTAAGAAACGATTGCTAAGCTTCTTATGCTCGGCTTCCTTTGACTTAGAAGAACTAAATGGATTTGCCGACTTCAGGCCTAGGCTCATTGCCCTGCCGGCAATGTCACCAGTAGCCTTTTTTGTATAGCTCGAAAGAGTACTTGGACCAAGTTCATTAATCTTCTTAGCAGACATGCATTCGGTCATACCATGAACAGGGCAACTAGTTCCCTTTGGGGTATTATTGCACTTAGCTTCTTCTGCTTCCTTAGCTTCATAAACCTTTTCGTCTTCGCCCTTATCATGACCCTTATTAGTCTTCTTATTTGAGACTTTCTTCACGTTTGTGGCTTGATAGACATCATCTCCATTACCCACACGATCTTCATGCTTCTCAACAGAATGCTTAGCAACCCAGTCCTGTTCGGCTGGAGCCTTTGGTTCGTAGTCTACGCGCGGACGATCACCAAGTTTTTCGGGTGCTACCTTAGACTTCTTTACGCCATTTAATATATCTTTAAGCTGCTTCGGCATCGTTGTCTTCCTCTGTATCTTCGATTTCTTGTTCTGAACCATGCCCACTGAACATATGCTGTGCAACTTCGATCTTCTTTTGATCAATAGCATAAGCGAGTCTATCTCCAATTAGCGTCTGAAAAGTCTGCTCAAAATCGATAGGCTTTTGCTGAGAACTAAAGTTGAGTAGATCTGCTACGCGGTATTCTATGTCTGTCATCTCGAATGATCCTTAATTATTTTTTGCTACTATTTGTATAGCCGATCTATATTTAGCTTCGTCCTGCATTGAACGATTTTTCTTCTTACCTAACATCTTAATAGTGACTTTCGCTTCTCTAATCTTACTATTTTTATCATCTGTAGCAGGAGTAGAATCGGTATCTTCATCAGAAGCCAATGGTTGCACCTCTGGATCTCCTCCAATATCGGATCCTGGAGGATTTTCACCATCTTCATTTGGCATTAAACTTGTCGCCCATCTTGGATCAGTTGCTTCTTCATCTATCTGTTCATCCATCTTTTCAATCATATCTTCATCTTGATGGAGGATATTCTTTCTTGCCCATTCCTGAGAATAGTACTTACCAATCATACCACCATTCATTAGTAACTGCATCAAGTTGATACGGTTCTCGACGATCTCCGTATCTTTTAGTTCTGTGAAGTAATTATCTTTGGCAAAATCATACTTAACATCTGGTGAGATATTTTGCCAATCTTCTATCGACATGATACCTTTAAGAACCAACTGCTTTTCAAGGATGCTAGTGAATAACGCTGCAAAGCGACCACGCAGTCTTGAAATGAAGCGAGCAAACTTAAGCTCATCTCTTGTTACTTCTGTAGCACGGCCAAGAGAAAATAGAGCATCTGAATTTAAGCGATTGACCGGAACATTCAAAGTCTGATATAGCTTTTTCTGGAAGTATAGGACGTCATCCATCTCGCCTAGAGTTTGACCACCGGGAAGAGTAGTTACTTCCGTACCACGGCCACCCTCACGACGAGGGAGCCAATAGTCTTCAAGCATGGTATTTTTGGTATATACGCCTGCATCTAAAAGATATGTGTGATGGCTGTGATATGTTTCATCCAAATCAACAGTAATACACCCAACATCAATTTTATCATTCATGTATTCTACGGATATAGCTTTATGGTTGCGTAATTTTTCCGCAAAATATTTCTTTGAACCATATTTGCCTTTAATATTGTTTCTATTCAATCCAATATTACGACAATATTCACTGAGGTTTTCAATAACAAGTTGATTTCCAGTAGGAGCGGTGATTTTCCAGGTTTTTACAATTGGAACGCGTAATTTTGCTTTAGCACTTAGTTTTGCTTTCCATTGTGGAGTAAAATCTTCTGATTTGTTTGGTTTAAAATTATGTCTGGCTTGTTCTGCGTGGTATTTTAAATGATCATCACTATACAGCATTTCCTCTTTTAGATTATTTTCATTTTTCCAGCGAGAAACTTCTCTGTGGGTGAATTCCCAGGATTTAGTGTCATTTTTGAATATTTGTTCATATTCTTCTCCACCATCATATATAGAAGCTTTTCTTCTATAACCAGGAATAATGGATTCCCCAATTAAATCTTTTGCTTCAATAAAACCTTTACCCCAAACAGGAAATTTATGATCTGGTGTGCAAATTACACTTTCCCCATTATCAAAAGTTACTTTAACAACTTCCGAATTCTTTTTTGTAATACCTGCCCACGAAACAGGACCAGGAACAAACTTACCAGTTACTGGATCACAAGAATATACCCAATTTTGTTTACCATTTTTATATTCGTCTATAAGAATTTCTAGTGTGACGGTTCTGCCATCCAATAACGGAATTTTAGTGTCTAATGAATAACACATAAACTTACGATCATCACGAACTTCGCCGGTAGCACCGTCATAGATAAGGCGATTCTTGTGCTTAACCATAATATCGCGGACGTATTGTTCTGCCTTCATTTTTGGCAAGTTACCAACGTCGATATACCAAATTCTTCTTTCTGGAGCGCGAGCTAGTCTATAGATGACCAATGCGTCTTCCAAAGTTCTAAGCTGATTGATGGCTTTGATGGCTTTATGCAGGTACGATAGGACCATGGTCCCGTTTGTGTCTGTGAGCCCGGAGGTGATGTGTACGATAGAGTCCTTAGCTATCTTAAGTCCGGTAGTGGAAGGGCCCACGGTCTTATTACCGTAGTTAAAACCTTTCTCATTGAAGATGTAGTATTCATTCTGAATCTTTGGAACAATGGCTTCACCGCCATCACCACCAGCTACTTTCTTCTTTGTTACTTCTCGTACTTTACGAATTTTTCTAGGATCTACATAGCGTAGTTCTTTGACGCCGGCCTTTAGGTCTTTTTCATCGATGACTACATGATAATATAGGCGACCATCTATGTACCAGCGACGATAGATCTCATAAGCCCTATTTTGAAAATTCAGGATGTTGAGAACGTTTTTGAACTCGTCTCTAATTGCTTTCTTGATTTTGTCTGTGATATCTAAGTTGTCTAAAACGATGTTGACGATATCATCTTCATCGATGGACATTGTTTCATTGACAATTTCATCGACCGCTGCATCGATCTCTGGTTGCAAAGCCATTTCACGATACTTGGTAACCAATTCAGCCTCGGTTCTTACTGTTCCATCTAGATCAACGTAAGTACCATAAGCACCTCCGGCGGCTACGACGACGGCGCCATCATCCATCTCTTTTGGAGCGAACGATGGCGCCATCTGATCTTGTTCAATAGCTCTTTTAAATTCAAAGCCGAATAAACGCATTTAATTATTCCAAAATGGAGAGCGAACTCTCTTCAATAATATTAGTATACTGTGGTAGCAGCACCAGCTCCGCCAGCAGCGCCGGTGTCGATAGTCGAAGTGCCGTTAACGAGTGGGAGCCAGTAGTCATAAGCAAATGTTACGCCAAATGTCTGGATCTGATTTGTAGAATCCCATGACATGTTCATAGCATCTAGATCGATAGGGAATAGACCTACGAACTGATACTGCTTAATGATGGAATCCGCACCAGTAGATGCATTTGATCCGGCTGCACCATTTGGTCCACCCTTAGCAAAGTGAGTAATAGTAGCATCTGCCTTGTAACTAAGACCAGGTGATGTCTGGTTATCACCGATTAGACGCTTATTACCTACGTGTGAGTTTAGACCATTCATCCATGATTCGAAAGAATTACGAACGACATAGTCTTCGTCATTCATTACTGTTACTGTCCAGTTAGCAAAGGTCCTGTCACCAGCTACCTTGATCTGACGACCAAAATAACCAACATTGATAGGATCTATTGTTGAAGCTGGAATAGTAGCAGCGCTGCAGGTAAATGCGAACTTAGGCTGGAACAAATTTGTTCCTGGGTTGATAGCAGTTGGTAGGTTCATGGTAACCTGGAAGAGCGTTGGACGCGCTCCTCCAAGTGTTAGACCTCTTGTCTTAAAGTCGTTTACGTTGAAAGCCATTTATTAAAACTCCCGTTTTATCTATTTATTAGAACTGACCAACAATTGTTGAGAACTGGACTCCTGTTCCAACTGCAACGAAGTTCAGGTTAATATAGTTGATAGAACGAGCTGGCTTAATGTAG
This sequence comes from uncultured Bacteroidota bacterium, assembly GCA_903912435.1. Classification (GTDB taxonomy): domain Bacteria; phylum Bacteroidota; class Bacteroidia; order Chitinophagales; family Chitinophagaceae; genus Nemorincola. The sequence goes on from CAIWHI010000271.1 coordinate 66,762, forward strand.
ATATCGCCAATAAACTGGTTCGAGTCAATTACCTGAGCTGTGTTATTTGTTGTGTCGCAAACTACTAGGAAGTCAGTAATACCACGGCGTGACTGCACGTCTCTTAGATAAGGATTGATCAAGTTCCTGAACTGTGCTCTTGTGAACTCGTCATTGAACTCGAATAGTGAGTACTTAGCTACTAGAGAGATAGCCTTCTCGAGAGTAATGAACAAGCGACGAACATTGATACGATCGAAAGCTGATGGCTTAGAAGTAAGCGTCTTATCACCATAAAGGATTGTGCCCTGTCCTGGGAACGTTACGATTGGATTGACGTTATTCTTATAAAGCAGATCACGATCTGTCTGATTAGGATTGTAGCGAAGCTTCACTACGTTCTTAATCTGCCCGCGGTTGAAACCGGCTGGTGACCACCATGAATCATTTGTAAGATCTGTACGAGCGCAAAGACCAGCTACATCGCCATTTGTTGGTACATAGCGATATAGATCGTTATACTTGTCATATGTGTACTTGTAACCACTATCCATTACTGCGTAAGTAGAGTCAACAACTACGCTTCTCCAGTTAACAATAGCTGTAGCTTCCTGACCAGAGTTTGACTTAACAATACCATCATCTGGTGTGATGAATACCACGCAGTCCTTACGAACTTCGGCAATGTTCTGGATTAGGTAGTTAGCTAGCAGGTAGTTGTTAGCTGTTAGACCATTTGTTGTTGCAGTTGTAGAACCACCGATTGGCTTACCCTGAAGAAGAAGTGAAATATCAACAACTTCCTTTGAGTTGAATAAGTCATAACCGGCTGTAACTGTAGCAAGTGAAGCATTTGCCTCTGTGAAACCAGAATAAGCATCCTGACCGTAATTGAAGTCAAGAGTCATTGTAGCTGTGTTGGTTGAAGCAGTTACCGCATTTGCAGTGTTGCTATAACCAGCATATCTTTCGCTAGCTGTCCAGATATACTTTGAACCCTGATTAATTACTGTCTTATAATAGTTTGAAGCGCCTGTTTCTAGCTTTGCATCAGTAGCTCTTGAAACATTTGTGAAGCGTTCTAAAACTGTACCAGGAGCATTTGTGAACAAACCATCCTGATCGATAACTACCACGTGCATTGTATCGACTGCGGTATTATTACCATAAGCCGCCACATAAGGTGAGTTTATTGGAGGAGTAGTTACGACTGTAGAATACTGCCAATTACGCTGCAGTGGAACAGAAGTGGTGTTACCATTCTGTGTGTTATTAGCTACGAAAGTAGTTGCAAGCCTGTAAGGATCTGAGAAGTTGATGGTTACATTAGCAACAGAAGCAGCAAGTGGATTTAGGTTAACTGCTGTAATCTTTAGAATCTGTGTACCAATAGAAGAGTTACCAACCTTAACTAGATCACCAACTGTGAATGAACCAGCTACGATAGAAGCGTAGTTGTTAGCATCCGCACCGGTTGAGTTCGATGTGAATAGGATTGTAGCTGTATTAGAACCAGTTGCTAAAGAGAAGCTAGGTGTAACATTTGCCTGTGTATTTGAGAAGTATAGCGCTACGTTTGAGCTATAAGCATTTACGCTATCACAAACTGAAATACGAAGTGAGTTACCAAGGTCACCAGGGAAACGAGTCACATAAACTACACTTGGATCGAATACGCCTGTTTGGCCATCCTTATTAGCATAGTAGTCGCTAGAGCTCTTAACAGCATTAAATACTGCATTTGTTGAACCACCGGCTAGTGCAGCGGTGTTCGCCACAGAGTTGTAAGCGCCATTTGCGGCATCTGTAGTATTAGCAGTACGAACTACATAAAGTGAGTTACCATATGTTAGGAATGAAGCTGCTGTGAAAAACGTTTCTGGATTTAAAGATGTTGGCTTACCAAAGATAGATACCAAAGTATTTTCGTTATTAACAAGTGTTCTCTCACCGACTGGGCCCCAGCGGAAGTAGCCTGCAATAGCTCCTGATGAAGTTGCAACAGCAGGAACTACCGTTGTTAAGTCGACTTCATTGATGCTAACGCCCGGGCTTAATAGATATGCCATAAGGTGTCTCCTTTATAAAGATGTGAATCAGGTCTTTTTCTTCAATTATTTATAAAAAGCCAGATTCAGGATCTTGCATCCAATGCCTATTGGGAAGATCGATAATTTCTTCAACAGGAAAACCATCGTCAACAAAACCAAAAGGAGTGAGGGCTTCAGCGATCTCTTCGTCGGTCTTTTCTCTCAATCTCATCATGGTATTTATGTTAGTATAGTCTTTGAAGTAAGCTTGATCGGATAGCCAACCGAACAACACCAAACCCATGACCATATCATCGTGGTTACCAGGTTCGGCTTCATAGCTAGTTCCTTTTTTAGAGAAAGTAGCAAGCTCTTGGATAGTATAGAAGTCATTGATAATAAGTTGATTTTGCTCGATCATTAGTTTCAAGATGGAACAACCAGTGGCTTTAACAATCTTAGTGGTATTAATACCCTTATCTACATTAGATCCAAAGCCAGAAGTGATCCTTTTGCCCATCCTGCCGGCTGATTCTGTAAAAAGCATATTGTCGTATTCAAAGTCTAAGTGAAGCGCTTCGGCTACTTGCACTCCCATGTTATTGACTTCAACTAAGATAGAAGCTCCATTGTAAGACTTAGCGACCCTATGAGCTACTTCTGCGTAGTCAAGCGGCGCTATCAGATTGTTTCTATAAGCACATACCTGCACATAGGGCATCACAGTAACATCTATGACAGAGAAGGCCGAGTAGTCTAAACCTCGCCCCTTGGAACTATCTACTATCATAACATAAGATCTTGTTTTATCCGGAGCTACGAACATGATCAAACCTTCATGCTCATAGATCGGTGACTTACTAACAAGTTCCTTTAGTTTCCAACCGGCAATAAGTGTACCAGAAGAACCCATGAACTCAACTTCATATTCCTGCGCAAACTTCTCGGTATCGAAGTTCATTGCGGCAAGAGTATCACGTCTCCAGTTATCATCTCGACCAGGAACGTCATTCCAAGATACACGTATCGGATTGTAACCGTTATTTTCCTCACCTTCTTTATGAGCATTTGCCCATAACTTATAGAAGTGATTCAAACCATTTGGAGTAGAAACGAGGACGATCTTGGTTTCTGTACCAGAAGAAATAGTAGGGTAAACTGAGGTAAAGAATGTATCCCAATTTTCTACGAACGCGGCTTCGTCCATGAATAGAAGGTTAATAGAATAACCACGAATAGCATCAGATGAAGTGGCGGCCGCAATAACTCGAGAGTTATTTTCTAGAACAAATGAACCTTTATTCCACTCAATAACACCTTGTTGCAACCATTTTGGAAGATGCTGATAAGCTAGCTGCACACGACCAAGAATTTCTCGAGCAGTTTCGCCCTTATTGGCCAATAGACCTACAACTTTGGTCTCATTAAACAAAATATAATGGAGAATGAATGTGACCACAGATGTAGTATTATGTGAAAGAATATCACCAGTCCACAAACGGTGATCATCACTACACACAGTTATATCAAACATGTTTTCTTTTTTTATCAAAAGTTGTTCGACCGATTTTACCTTTGATGGTCCTAAGCGTGTCATTATCAAAGTTGAATCTGGGACGCAATCTTTTACAAAAATTTCATTAAAATTCTGATCGAATACTATGTGAGTATCCGCGCATAGTATTTTAGCACCATTTTCTGTTACAATTTCCCACACTTCGTATTCGATGGTTTTATGAATGGAAGAAATTGGTTGCCAATCGGAGTCTGTATCAATTTCCCAATCATCAACATCAAATGATTCTATAAATTTTCTTTCTACTTGGTCAGAAAGTTTAAACATTTTTCTACAATTTCCTCTGGTTGTTTTTTATAATCATTTTCATTTATGTGTAATATTTTATAACCACCTTTTTCTAAAATATTTTCACGAATTTCTTCTCTTGTTTTGTTACCTCTTCCGGTCACACCATGCCAATAAACACCATCGAATTCTATTATCTTTTTCTGAGAATTGTCTAGAAAATCAGGCAATATCAATTTTTCGAAGACAGTCCTGTATTCATGATTTTTACCAGTGATATCTTTTTCTTTATTATCATCCAGTTCTGCGAAATATATATTTTCTAGACTAGGCAATTTTTCAGATATTTCCCAAAACAGCTTCTGAGATATTTTCGAAAAATTTGTTTTTTTGAAATTTGTATTCCATTTTTCCTGTCGTGCCAACCATCTTTTATGCCCTTCTTTTTCACCAAATTTTTCAATGCATATATCCAATGAAAAAGTCCTTTGTCTTTTGGCTAATTCTTTTTCGGCATTTTCATAAGAATAATTTTTATCCAAATAATATTCTATTTTTGTTGGGTCATTTTGGGGGTTGCTTTTTCTTGTTTTTTTGGCTGTCATTATGACAGAATTTCTTTTTTCTTCTTCGTGATATTTGAATTTTTTCGAAAATGGTGATAGTTTGCCATTATGATTATATCCTGGATTTTTTTCCCCACATACCAAACTACTCATTTTTTCTTTATATATTTCACATGCAGTTGGTTTATTATAGTTGGTGCGGTATTCATCAGTGGTCATGTTATGTGAAATAAGATGACCTGATAAAGCGGCTGCATGGAATCCACAGATAGCACAGATCACATAATCCACTCGCTCATTCATACCAATATATTTTTCTTTGCTTTTTTTAATATTGTTCCATATATCTCGACAAGGAATTGAGCACCAAAAATTATTTTTACGTTTTTGATTGAATTGTTTGTCGCATTGATTGCATTTCATAGAACTCTCCTATCGTAGTTTCTAAAATTTGACCAGTTTTTTTATTTCTGATCCGTATAGGAGTATTTATACAAAAACATTTACCTGCTTGTCGAGCTGTAGCAATGATCGTATTTCTCTGCTCATGCATCGACTTGATCATTTTACGTTGGTAAAGATATGGCTTAAAATTTATTAAACCATCATTAACGTTAATGATTTTTACATAGTTTTCAGCAAAATAGATTGGGTCAGCAGCGCATCTTGCGTATTCTTTGACCATTTCCGGAGTCCAATTGACCTGAACTCCGGATCTTTTTAGATTAGGGTTACCATTGTAACTCTTATAATTGGTTATTTCCATTGTCACGAATTTCTTTCAAAGCTTTTTGTAGTTCAGCCGTAGATCCGACGAACAGGTTATTTGTTACACTTTTGGCTGCTTCATCTCTAGGAGCATCAGCTTTATCGAGTTCCCTGATCTTCTTTTGAATATCTAGAAGCTCCCTATTAGCCGCAACCATGGTATCCATGAGCTTGGCCAGCACTTCATAAGCACGTGGATTTTGTGATTGATCGGCAAGTATAGCTAATTTTGTTAAAGCTTCATTACCGTTTTCTACTACTTCTCTGATATTAGAACGCGCGAAAGCGAAGTCTTCCGAAGCAGAATCATTTTTTGCGAGAGAAACTATATTCGAAATAGTAGTCTCGTATTGCGTTATCATTGGTGTGTTGATCCCTAAAGCCTTATCAATGGGATCTTCATCTTCTTCCATTTTAGTATTCCGTCAGATTTGTTACATATCCAAATGAATCATTAGCTGTGATATTCGCTACTGGTATCGAAAGAGATGCGTTAGATGTTGGTGAACCATTGGCCAATAAGCCTGGTTGCACTTCTATGTTTATGATCTTAGGTGTAACGCCGACTGCTTCAGGAAGCTGACCGGTTGGTACTTTGGGATCATACAAATTAGTATTTACAAATTTAATGATTTTCTGAGTTTTGATCGGACCGTAGATGTACCCCTTTAGAGTAAAATCTAGTACCCAGATCAGCGCCTGCCTATCTTTAAACTCACCATCATAAGAGTCTTCGAGTGTTACTCTGTTTAAAATGATGGGAACATCCATGCTAATATTCATTTCAGGAATAAGCTGGGCAGTCACAGTCCAATCAGGCGTGAAATAAGGTAAGATTTGCTCAACAATCTTTGAACCATCTTCAGCATTCTTGACATAAATGTGAAGGACAAAACCAATATTATATGGAACTGGATTGTACTGGAAATTCGAATTAGAGTTATTAGCACCCTGAACCGTAGTCTTTCCTACTGTAGGAAGCTTTCTAGTACCATCATAGTCGAAATTGGTCATTTCAAATGACATGATGGGAAGCTGAATAGCAGCTGAACGATCAATATTTGGATCTTGTATGACACGAGCCAGCATCTTTTCTTTAGACCCATAAGTGATGGGTACATGCATGACTTGAGTTGTCTTACCGGTAGAATTAGTCCTTGTTATATGAATATCATTGAACAATGAACCAAATAAGGTTACATACTTCCTGATAGTTGAGTAATAAAAGGTTGAGCCAAACATTATAGATCATTCTCCGCAAATGGATTCTGCTGAGAGAAGTCAATGAAACTACTTGACCCAGACGGGAAGTTATTTGAACCAGTAATAAGCGTATTATTTACAGCTGATGGATCTATCTTTTCGATATTCCAAGCATCTGTTACCAAGTAGTTATCATCTTCATCAGTTAGATAGTTAGCTAACTCGTCCATTAATGAATAGTCTAGGACATTGGTAGAAAGCTGCACTTCTGCTCTATCTATTTCAGCAATACCAGTGTTAATAATTTCATTGCTGTATTCAAATAGCTCACATGTCATTTCCCAAGTCTGCAGAGATCCAAGTTGATAGAACATCTCAAACTTGTTAACATATTTAATTTGGAAACACTTTTTATTGAGTGGGAAGTAGATTAGATCTCCTTCATTTGGTCGTGGTGCACCAGTGTAAACACCAATTTCTTGATTGAATACTCGCTGTGCTGCAGAGAATACAACCTGATCTCTAATTTCTACTCCAAACTTAGACATAAAGTTACCATCGCCAGAGAAACCATCGACTGACTTGATATACATTTCTATTAGATAAGTTTGATCATAAACTGACTGATCATCTGCCGTATAGAGTTTATCGAAATTACCGATTTTCCTTGGGATATAATACATATCCTCACCATAGATTTGAATGGCTTCGATAATAAGATCCTCTAAAAGGTCTTGTTCACCAGTAGACTGGGAGTTATTGAAGTGGAAATTGGTCGCCATTTATTAAGCTTTCTTCATTACCAAAGCCATTCTACCGATTTTCTTTTCGGCTGGATCTTTAGTTGTAGTGTGTGCATGTATCTTATCACCTGACTTGATTTCTGTCTTAGTACCATCAGGATGTTCACCATGGATCTTGACATCAGGATTATCACGCATGCGATTCCACACTTTAACCGCACCGCCGGAATGGCTTGTACCAACCAAAGTCCTATTATGTTTTGTTACCAAAGCATGATAGACATCGGTCATTTTAACCGGCGAATCTTTTCTAGAATGCGCAGTTAAGTACTTCAATCTAGTACTACCATCATGATCTTTGGTTGTTTCAGTATTAGTTAGGACGTGATGAATTTTCTTATCGTGTGGATTCCAAGTATAATGGGTCATTCCACCACCTGGATTATGTGAAGCATATAAATGCATTCCACCAACTTCACCTATCTTCTCAGCACCTTTTCTGAATTTGTGTGGTTCAGAAACGGTAGAATGACCCGATACTTCAGGAGATCTAACTTCAGCTTTATCTGCTTGCCAAGCTTCCTTTAAAAAGGACTTAAATGATAACATAATTTTAACCAATCATATCTGTAATAGGCAATGAATAGCTGTAGATCATTTCTGTTTCGAGTTCTTTACGCTCTTCTGTTGCTTCATTGTAGATTTGCTGGCCATTAAAGGTGATTCCACCTGGCAATTGCATACCACTAAACTTCTTTAGATTAGAACCCCATTGCTGCTTAATTAAGCATGTCGCATATCTTTGAAGCCAGCGATCATTCCATACCATAGTATAAACATTTGGATCTACTATCTGATAAGCTTCTAAGATGATGAAGTCGCCTGGATTAATGATGTTCCAGTCCATATCAACATAGCATCTATTTTTATGACGATTATATCGAAGTGGCTGTTGGCCAACCAAAAGCTGCTCTAGGAACTGAACATGCTGCATGGCCATATAATATGGAACCATTGACACAGAAGTAAGAGTGTAGAGGTCATTTAACGCGATTTGATAGCGAATATTGAACAAGTTGTTGGTATTAAGAGATTGACCAACCGGGAACATGTTGACTACACCGATGATGTTGTCTGGTAGCTTGATATATCCACCCTTAAGCGGGTTTAACACTGCTCCGGAACCAGTAGATGTGCTAATAGTGTAAGCTGGATCGGCAAAATAACCACTGGTTCCTGTACCACCTACAATGACATTTGTATAGAGGTTGGCTGTAGGAACATTAATAATAGTACCATAATTATCGGTTACCACCTGAATATTAAATGTCTGCCCGCCAGTATATTGTGGTTGCTGAAAGATAGAAACTGTATCATTATTTGAATAACCTACACCACCACTTACTATCATGACTTCTGATAGATTGGTCGGTAAGTTATTAACACTTACTTGATGCTTATAATAGCTTTTATCAGAACCATCAAAGTGATAATCCCAGAAGTATAGCAGTGCTTCATCGACACGATCATCCACTTGATCGGGATCGACGTTAATGTTAAGAACCGGCTTACCCAATCTCCTTAGGCAATACTCTTTAAAATCTGTTCTTGAAAGAGGGGTGGCCATCTTTTAGTTCCTATTAAACGAAATTCGGTGTTAACGTTACAAATTGAGGTGCTCTTTTACTAGAAATAGAATCTGCCAAGATCTTTTGTTGCGCTGTGATATCTACAGCAGATTCTAACCAAGACACTATCTGTTTTTTGGTTAGGTCTGTATATGGGATAAATGCTTTTGGATCGGGTGGTTCGAATCCAACAGCACCATATACGAAGTCAGTTAAGCCATCCGATGAAGTGGCGGTATATCTCCAATGAATAGTCTTAATGATATTTTCTAATTCACCATCTTTGACTTGAGCATCTACCGCAATGATAGTCCATTCATAATCGATTGTCAGTGTGGTTGTTTCGGACATGATGTTTTTCCTTTATTACAATATTTATAGATTAACCGCCACCGCCGGGGCCATCGCCAGCACCATATGTTCCTGAACCAGAACCGGTTCCACCAGTTGGATCTGTTTGATACCCATAAAGAAAAAATCCAATACCAAGATTTGTGCTTGGGGCGATATATTGCTTACCATTGCTATCATATATTGCAGCACCACGCATAGCGCCTAAACTAATTTGCCCGCTTCCACCAACATATGAAGTATATGGACCATTTGTTGTTCCGCCATTACGTAAATCCAAAAAACTAATTTGTGTCATTTTTAGTTACTCCCTAGTTTTGATTCTAGATCATTGACTTTTGCAGTTAGTTCTTTGATGGCTTCGATTAGCAGAGGCACAAGCTTTTCATATTGCACAGTCATATAGTTTTGACCAGAAATAGAATTTCCTTCACCATCCGTATCGAAAGGTGCTGGTTTGATGACCTGTGGCATAACCACCTTTACTTCCTGGGCAAGAACACCAACTTGCTGCGAACGATCAGTATATCCATAAGATTCTGCTAGATCATTGCTGTTGTATGTCACACCTGAAAGTGTATTGATTTTTGCTAAAGCATCAGGAATAGGTGCGATATTTTCTTTCAGTCTTGCATCAGAGAAGTAAGCGATGATATTATCTGAAGCAACAATCTGACCGATGGTTGATTGTGGTGCTGCCGATCCTACACCTAAAGAAAATGATACTCTGGCTTTACCATTAACATCCAAGTTATATGATGGATCAGTATTCGTCCCCATATTAACACCGACATTACCACCAAGTGGATTTAGATTGATAGCGTATCTAGTTGTACTCCCATTATATCCGGACTGAATCCACTGAGTATAAGTTCCAGTTGATTGACCAAATGCAAGATAATTTCCACCATTTCCACCAACAGCAAATGATGAACCGGTTACAATAGCAGAAGAATTGGTATTTGCTGCCGATACCGAAGACCCGGAAATGATTGAACCAGTAAATGTTGCGCCCGAAAGAGCAGCATAAGATGATAATGCAGAAGAAGTAATATAACCGGAAGGATTTGTAGAATTATATGGTGTATAACCAAGACCAGTAGTTACTTGTGATGATGTTAAAGAACCACCATATGTTCCTGTAATACTTGCTGCCGACCCGCTTACGTTAATACCCCAAGTTCCAGAAGCACCTGATCCGGATGGTGTTGGTGGTGTATAACCAAGACCAGTAGTTACTTGTGATGATGTTAAAGAACCACCATAAGTTCCTGTAATACTTGATGCTGACCCGCTTACGCTAATACCCCAAGTTCCAGAAGCACCTGATCCTGTTAGTGTTGGTGCATAAGAATTATAGTTGGATGAATCAAGCAAATTTTTCCAAGTTGCATAGCTTCCTGATGTTATCGTTGAACCATAATATGCATTACTGCCATCATAATTCATCCAGAAACCACCCCAACCACCGCTAGTGTCTCTATTAGAAATCTTATAGAAATAACCATAGCTATTTGTTGGTATTCCAGAAGCAGAACTGGATATCATAGCAGAATAACCTATTGGATAACCTGCCCACGTAGTTGTTGTTGCTGGTGTTTGTATCGCAGCACCACCAGTATAACCATTATATGTTGTGGTGTTGTAACCATTAATCGCAGCGCCATTTGTAGCATTGGCGAAACCAAGACCGGTCACATAGGATTGTGTTGCTGCTTGCGCTCCATTGATCAATACGTTTGATGGAAGAGACACATAAGCAGCAGAAATCGCAAGATTTGCCCAGGTAGTTCCATTCCAGTAACCTATAGTGGCTGTGTTAGCTGATGTTTCTGGTCTAATGGTGAAATAATGGGAAAAGTCACTCGCGCCAACGGTGAATGTATCAATATTATTGGCTGATGCTTGAACTGCCAATCTAGATGATGGGGAGGTTGTTCCAATACCAAAGTTGCCGGTAGATGTGATGCGCATACGTTCCGATTGGTTAGTGTAGAACGTCAGACCGGCATACCCAGCCAACGAAACAAAACTGCTGCCAGGAGCGCCAATGCCGTAATTGGGTATGGCACTTAGACCCGAAGGAGTGAAGTAGCTGGAATCAACTGTGGTAGCAAAGCCAGTGGTTGAATATGTTTCTCCAACGACGTGAAGTGCGGAGGCCGGGGAGGTTGTTCCAATACCAAAATTACCATTAGCAACGAGAGCAACCTGTGGAAGCCCAGAACCGTTACCCCAGTATTGATTATTTGCAACATATCCGATATATGCAACATTACTCCCAGCAATAATCTGAGCATAGGGAGAACCATTGTTTTCATATAGATTAAAATCTAAGTATGAATAACCAGTATGTGTGGTTAATTGTAATTGTGAAACAGCAAGAAGACCAGCGGATTCGTTATCAATTAAAACACCGGTCGTTCCATTCTGGTCTTTTCTGAAAACACCACTCCAATTTCCTGGAAACCCATATTCATTCCCAATCGAATTAACAAAAATGCCACTGGATGATCTTATGCCTCCGGATACATCTAGTTTAACTGCTGGTGTTGAAGTTCCAATGCCGAGATTACCATTAGCAACTGAATAAGTTGCAGTTCCAATGGTTAGAGTATTTGTTGAAAATACCGGTGATGCTAATGGTGCATAAATTGCAGCTGCATTTGCGACAGCATTAGCATATGCGGTTGCAGCATTACCTGTTATTGCTGTATTTAAAGTAGTAACATTTGCATTTAGCATCGCCGCAGAATTAGCAATAGCATTAGCATAAGCAGTGGCCGAGTTACCGGTAATCTGAGACTGAAGAGTGCTTACGTTTGCATTTAGCATCGCCGCAGAATTAGCAATAGCATTTGAGTAAGCAGTATTAATGGCCGAATTTACGTTTGTACCACCAATGATAACGGAAACCGCATTAACTGTATTAGCGTTTAAGTTCCAAAGGTTTGTTGCTCCACCAAGTAAAATATTGTTGGTCGAAGGAAGAAGTGCCACATTTGACTGCAATGAAGAAGTAGCATTATTCCAAAGGAATGAAGCAACATTATTACCGATATAGATACCACCACCATCTGCAGCCAAAGCTGTAGAAGTATTGGCAAGATAGAAAGCTTTATCGGTTGTAGTGATAACTGTTGAATTTACGAATGTGGTAGAACCGGAAAGAGTAAGGTTACCAGACACGGTAAGATTACCACCAATATTAGCTGAACCGGTGACATTAATAGCTGTAGTGTTGACCTGACCAGTGAAAACTGCTCCTGCAAGAGGTGCATAAAGAGCCGCTGAGTTTGCAACAGCATTTGCATATGCCGTAGTTGCATTACCGGTAATCATCGTAGCAATGCTTGTGCCATTGATCGACACCGCACCAGCTGTAATGGTTGTGTTTACGCTAGTATTTCCTACAAAAAGTGTAGTAGTATTCGCAACCACATTGGCACCGATATTGACTGTAGTCGAAGCCAATACGTTTGCTGTGTTTACTGTGGTAGAGTTCGCATAAAAAGCGCCAGATGCGATAGTGTAGGAGGTAGCATTAACTGAAGTAGCATTTAGAGCAGCTGCATTGACTACTGTCGAATTAGCAGTGAAGCTTCCGTTAACAGTTATACCATTCTTTACGATAAAATTATTATAAGGCATCCTCGGTTCCCTTTCCCCGGAGTTTTAACTATTTATATAGTTGACACACCTGAAAACCGATGGTATAATCCTACTAAGGCTACAATGTTAAGACAGCATAACTTCTTCTAGTTCTTCATACTTGATTCTAGCTGGTTTATGAACTTGAATGAGCAAACGAGTTGTTAAAGCAACATTGTTGTAGGTATTCAAAGCAAAATCAAGTTCTTCTTGAGTTATGGTTTTCTCATCAATTCGTTTCTGCCAAGGTCCAGTAAACTCAAACTGAGTATCAAGCACACTGATATCAATGTCATGTTCAAAGGCAAGATAGCTTACACCTTGTTTAGACTTTGCTCTATTTAAAAGACTGACCCTATCGAATAGATGAAATAAACCAACTGTGATTGGGCGTCTATGAGTTGGATCATCAAAGGCAGTATCACAACGCCAATGAGGAACAACGATTTCCCATATTGCTCCATGACAAGAAATACGATACATTTCTTTCAAGACGTTTATTAAGTCTTCACCAGTATTACCAAGGTGTTCTAGAACGTCCTTTGCTACGATATGACAAAACTCATCATCCTGCCAGGGTAACGGTTTATTGAGATCAACCACTTCATCTGGTTTCGCTGATTCTAGAATATCCACATTGAGGAATCCAGGAAGTTTTTGGAACCCACATCCCATATGAAGTTTTCTTGGTTCACGATCACAATTTGGCATTTCGTTATATTTCAGATTAAACTTTATTTCCAAAGAACCATAAAGTTCTTCAAATGTCTTATCCCACTTGTTCGGTTCTTTTTGGCGGAATAACTTAACACTCTCGTAATAAGGAGATGTGATAGAACTGGGAGCGCCAAGAGTCCAGGTATGATATGGAAGGATTGGAACGATAACCCAAGTTTCTTTACCCATAGCAGCGGACAAATGGGCGATTGAAGTGCAACTTGTAATGACTAAATCCATATTAGCGATAGCAGCGGCAGTATCTTCCCAGGATAATAGAAGATATTGCAGGTCTGTTATGTTCTTTGGAAGTGGAACGGTGTTATCATCTCTCTGAAGAGAATATACTTCAAGTTCTTGATACTTCGCTATATTGCTAATGAACTCTACTGGGAATTTACGAAACTGCTGGTGTTCGAACTTAGGATTGCCTGCCCAACGAATGCCAACCTTGATCTTATCGCTTTTAATAATCGAAGACCATATATTGACTGATTCTTCTAGTGGAAAGATATAAGGTTTGTTTGGAAAATTATCGAATGTCTTGTGACCAGATATCCAGCCGGCAGAGAAACCAGGAACCCAGAAATCGTGCTGGACCTTGTGTGCTTCGTTTCTCAGAATGACCTGATCTACACCAGGAACTCTTGATAAAAGCGAAACAAGTTCAGGAGCGCAGGCAACCGTTACTTTCTCGAATCCAATATTCTTAAGTGACTGGGCAAAACGAACATGGATCATTTCATCACCATAACCACCTTCTAGTGATAGGATGATTGACTTACCATTTGGATCATGTTCTTCTGGATTGAAGATTGGGGCATCTGTTTTTAAAGGTGATCCACCATAGACATTAAGATGCCTGCCAGATTCTAATGCCTGACACCCTTCTAAGTATTTGCCTTGCTGAATTAGATACCAACCACGATTGAATTGATGACGTAACCAAATTTCTTCATGTGATTGCTTATCGTCTGTGCGTTCTAGATTGCCATAACCTAGTTTTTCAAGTTTTTCGGATAGTTCCCAACCCTTATCAAACTCACCAACAAGCATATGTTTTAATTGGCGATCAATGTCATGCATATTTTAGACCCCATAATGTAATATAACTAAGACTATTTATGTTGTGATAGCAGCGAATGCTCTACCGCCCAGAGAACCAGTTATAGCAGACCAATTAGTTGTGGTTGCGATTTGAACCGGTGATGATCTAGCAGCAGTTGCAGATGCGTCTCCAAGAGGTATTTTACTGGTATCATCATAACCCCAAGTGAACAATCTATTACTTGCATCTATTGCTGCTGCGGAAGGAAATCCACCAGCGCCTGCTTCTGATGCATAAACCGCAATCCAAGAAGAAGTTCCAATGTGAACTGGTGATGATTTAGAAACTGTAGTTCCATCTCCTAGTTGTCCATAAGGATTATTTCCCCAAGTATAAAGAGCGCCAGTTGATAAAATCCCAGCGGACCACGCCCCAAACATAGAAATAGCGGTCCAAGAAGAAGTTCCGACTTGCACAGGAGAAGATGTAGCAGTTGTGCTTCCACTACCAAGCTCCCCAATACCATTTTCTCCCCAAGTGAATAATCTATTTTTGATATCGATAGCGCCAGTTGATGCAGTATAGAAACCACTATGTGATCCCGCAGAAACAATCAACCATGAAGATGTTCCAATCTGAACAGGAGAATATCTGGTTATGTAAGTTCCATCCCCAAGATTTCCATTCGGTGAGTAACTAAGATTTCCATTATATCCCCAACCAAAAAGAGCGCCAGTCTTTAATATTCCCATATTATAATAATAACCGGAAGAAATTGAAGACCAACTCGATGTTCCAATTTGAACTGGTGAGTTACTATATGCTGTGCCTAGATAATTTAATCCAAGTTCACCATAGGTATTATCGCCCCAAGAATATAGTTTGTTTGCCGAAGTAGTTGCAACTTTAAATTGATAACCTGCTGCTATCGCATTCCAACTTATAGAAATTGAAGCGCCGATCTGAACTGGTGATGAATAATTAAGCAAGCTACCATCGCCTATAGCACCACCAGCACCTTGACCCCAAGTATAAAGAGCGCCGGTTGTTACTTGTCTTGCCATTGAGGTTTGATAACCTGCTGATATTGCGTTCCAACTTGAGGTTCCGATATGAACAGGTGATGATTTAGATGTTGTTGTCCCATCACCTAATTGACCAGAAGCATTATTTCCCCAGGCATAAAGAGCACCAGTTGAAGTTATACCTAATGCGTGTTGATCACCTGCTGCAATAGAAGACCAGCTAGATGTTCCAATATGAACAGGTGAAGATTTTGAAACAATCGTGTTATCACCTAGTTGACCAAAACCATTTGTCCCCCATGTATAAAGTGCTGTATTAATAGTGCCACCATTATAAATTGTGGCGACAGAAAAAGATTTACCAGCAGAAATTTTTTGCCAATTTGATGTTCCAACTTGGATCGGTGATGACTTAGAAACAGTCGTTCCATCGCCTAACTGCCCAGCACTATTATCACCCCAAGTAAATAGAGTGCCATAGCCGCCAAGTGTGCCTACGGTTCCCATGGTATGATTAAATCCAGCCGATACATTAGTCCAACTAGACGTTCCAACATGGATCGGTGATGACTTAGAAACAGTCGTTCCATCGCCTAACTGCCCAGCACTATTATCACCCCATGCATATAAAGTTCCACTAGCACCGTTGTTAATAAAACCCAAAGCCATAGAATGCGAATAACCAGCAGAAACCAATATCCAAGAAGATGCCCCAATATGAACAGGAGAAGACTTAGAAACAGTAGTTCCATCACCTAATTGACCAACCGTATTATCACCCCAAGCGAATAAAGCTCCATCAGAACGAATTGCTACTACGTGAGAAGCACCTGCTGCAATTGAAACCCAACTCAAAGCACCAACTGGTTGTGGTAAATAATTTGTGAGAGCATTTCCTTGTTGCCCATAGCTATTATCACCCCAAGCAAATAACAAACCATCAGAACGAATACCGGCGCTTGCAAGATATCCAGCAGAAACGACTGTCCAAGAAGATGTTCCGATTTGAATAGGCGATGATTGTGATGTTAATGTTCCATTTCCAAGTTCACCATAGCTATTATCGCCCCAAGCAAATAGCAAACCATCAGAACGAATTGCTAGGGTATGTTCAAACCCCATCGCCACTTGTTTCCAGGATAGCGAACCAATATGAGTTGGCAATGATCTGTTAGTTACAGTTCCATCACCAATTACACCGCCAGTCCCTAAACCTTGGACATTTTGCCCACCCCAAGCATAAAGTTGTTTAGATGCTGCTGGTGTTCCTGGTGTGCCTTTTTTTAATAATAAAGAACTTGCTACTAACATATTTTAATTCTGAATCGTTGGTTGTGTCGGATAAGTTACGATAGTTCTTATAGTCACATCAACATTATTGAAGGTGTCTGGTAAGTCTCTGAGTGCTTGTCTATATTCCGCCCACTGAGATATAAAGTTCGCTGACTTAATCTTTTGAACATCAGAAAGTTGTGTCCAGTCAGATTGAGAAAGTAACACGTCTCTGGTTGCTCTCACATTAGCTAAGAAAGCATCCTTAAAACTCGTTACCGGAGCAGGATTTTCTATTTGAGAAATGACAGGTGTTTCAATGACTACATTGTTCTCAAAGCTGTAAGTATTATCGCTAATGAACTGAGTGGCAGCATCAAAAGAAACATTTGCCTGCTGGATTGTATACCAGCCTAGCGAATTCAATAGAGCTTCATTGCCTTCCGCTTTATAGAGTCCACTCACATTTCCCCAATTTTCAGGAAGAGTATAGTGTCTTTCGATTATCTGGTTATCAACTACAAGAGCAAATTTTGACATGATAAATTCCTTATCTTACATCGATCATAGACTGAACACCATACCAAGTCGTTCCACCATTTTCAGTTACGAAAGTGAATATATCGGTGTTTGAACTTACCGTTGGTGCTGAACCAGAAGGCCACTTGGGAGAACTAGACCAAGTAAAGGTATTTACACCACCATTAGCAAGACGAATAACCATAGCATAAACCGTGTTAGCAGGAACACTAGTAAAGGTTATTGTTGTAGCAGAACCATTCGCTGTAGCAATGAAGTAGTTTCCAGAAGCACAGTTCACACTGATAGCATTTGTTGAAGCGATGGTTTGGGCGATGACACCATAGTTACCACCGATTTGAAGCATTGTGGCAGGAACAGTATTACCGATGCCAACATTGCCAGTGTTGGAAATAGTCATTGTAGCAGTTGTTGCTACGTTGCCATTGTAGAATGTTATACCATCCGCTGGTCCGACAGATATTCTTCCCATACCTGTAACATAGTCCATAACGATACCATGAGAGAAAGTATTGTTATAAGAGCCAAGAGAAATAAATCCATTAGATGCCTGGATGTTATTGCCAAGAATAAACGAAGAGAACGTGACGTTGGATGAGAACGTCTGAGTATTAGACCAAGAATATTGGGCAGCAGTGTTAACACCAGCAGAAGCAGCAGCCCAATAAACATTACCTGTAGCGCCAGAAGATGTTAGAACATACCCCGCTGTGCCATTCGAACCGTTTGCTGTGATTGTGTTTGAGAAAGTAATACCATTGCTGAAAGTATACATTCCTGTAATGGTAAACGCAGCAGAAGTATTAACCACATTTGCCGGTAACTGCGCAAAAGGCAATGTTCCAGTTGTGATATTTGTTGCATTGGTATAATAAGAACCCGGTTGTGAGTTTAGGTTCGTCGCGTTCGATGCTGTTCCTGTAACATTACCGGTGAACAATGATGCAGTGACATTAGCGGCATTTAGTGATCCACCAATAACCACATTACCTGAAACGTTTGCTGTTCCTGTAACTTTTAAAGTAGCATCCGGCGCAGTATTACCGATACCAACGTTACCACCTGGTGTGATTCTCATTTTTTCATTAGCAGCAAGAAGGCCACCACTAAAGAAGTTTATATATCCATTACCCGCAGAACCGATTGATAAATTAGTATTTGAAGAATAAACATATGCATCGGAAGGACCATTAATAGTCCAAGCAACTGTGCTAAAAGTATTACTATTGATACCAACATCGATATAGTTATTGCTTACTAAACCAAGAGAATCATAAGCAATAAAGTCAGCTGATCCATTACCAGCTATGGAGAAGTTAGCAATACTAAGTTCCGTCGAAGTATTTGCATTTCCCTGAGCTTGAAGGAGACTTGCATCACCTGCAACTGTAGAATAACCAATAGCTATATTTGCTGTTGAGTTACCAACAAAATATGATGTAGTATTAACATAAACATTAGCACCAATATAGATCGCGCTGCTAAAGAAGTTATTAACACCAGTAAAGTTTAAATTGCCTGAAAGTACTCTTGAATCGGTATTCTGAACATAAGAAGCTGCAGCAATAGTTCCAAGATAATTGGAATTGTTTGCAGTTAGAGTAAGAACATTTGCTGACAGACCAGCGGTAGTTTGATAGATACCAGCTGCATTTGAAGCAGCATTAGCAATTGCATTGGCATAAGCAGTTGCAGCATTACCTGTTATCCATGAAGCTACGTTAGCCAAAGTACCAGAAGAGTTGCCAAGGAATCCGGCAGCATTTGAAGTCAAGACTAAAACATTTGAAGAAAGACCAGCGGTAGTTTGATAGATTCCTGCAGCATTTGCGACAGCATTAGCATAAGCAGTAGCTGCATTACCGGTAATTTGTGTTTGAATAGTAGCAAGTGACAACCCACCAAAATTGGTTGAGTTGTTAGAAGTACCAGAAAATGAAGTAGAATTGATGGTTACATTTACAGTTGCATTACCAACATAAATTGGATTTTTGGTGAAGGTTCCACTACTACCTATTTCCAAGTAGGTATTGACGGCTGGAGCTCCAAAAGTAAAACCTTCTAGATTTGAACCACCGCTTAAAAAGTCTAGTGTGTTGTTTGTGTAAACATATTTCGTTGGTGAAGATGTATTACGTCCGATTCTCCAATTTGTGTCAGCAGCACCGTTAAATTGAATCGAACCTGCGCCATTAACAACACTGATATTATTGCCCGTAAATGAGATATTTGCGGAGAATGTCTGTGTGTTAGACCAAGTATATTGTGCTGCTGTATTAACTGAAGCAGCACCTGGAGAAGACCAGAATGCGCCGGTTCCATTTGAAGTCAATACCTGATTTAGTGTTCCAATAGAACCATTTGCTATCAAAGCACCGATTGTTATATTGGCATTGAATACCGCAGGAGTTGAAACAGAAAATGAACTGGTTATGCTATTAGCAAAAATAGACCAGACAGCTCGAGTGCCATTTGTTGTATTTGTAGTATAAAATACGAAGTTGTCATCATTTTGCTGAGCAAAATAAACATTACTGCCGCCGGCAAGTGGAGTAAATGTAATCTTTTGTCCATTTAAAGTAGAAGCAAAACCAGCATTAGTAAAGAAGCCAGATGAGTTCGCAACAACACCAGTACCAACACTTAAGGTAGTCACATTTACAGTATTGGCTAAGACACTAGAAGTAAATGTGATGGTGTTTGAGAAAGTATATTGGGCAGCAGTGTTAACACCACCACTTGTAACAGTAGACCAATAAACATTTCCGGTAGCACCAGATGATGTAAGTACTTGTCCTGAAGTTCCATTTGAACCATTTGCAGTAATCGTATTAGAGAATGTTATACCATTACTGTGGGTATGCATTCCGGTAATTGTATAAGCACCGGAAGTATTAACATAAGAAGTCGATACTACTCCACCAAGATATGTTGAATTGTTGGCTGTTAGAGTAGCTACATTGGCAGATAATCCAGCGGTAGTTTGATAAAGTGCAGCTGCATTAGCTACCGCGTTTGAGTATGCTGTAGCTGCTGAACCTAGTGGGTCAGAAGCAGCTGCAGCATTTGCATAAGCAATAGCCGCGTTACCGGTAATTTGTGTTTGAATTGTAGTAAGAGATAAACCACCAAAATTGGTTGAGTTGTTAGAAGTACCAGAAAAGCTTGTTGCATTTATAGTTACCGAAACACTATTATTACCAACAAATAGTGTAGTGGTATTTGCATTTACACCATTCGAAGTTCCAGTTCCACCTATTAGCATGTTTGTTGCATTAGCAGTGAATGTTGTTCCTACTGTGTAAGAAGTTGCATTAACTGAATTTGTAAACAAACCATTGTTGGCATATAGGTTTGCGGTGACTCTAATATCACCTGTAACATCTAGCTTGTATGCTGGTGCTGTTGTTGCTACACCAACATTTCCATTCGAAGAGATATCGATACCAGATAGTGTACTAGTAGGGCTATTTGCTCTAATTCTAATACCGGTACCAAGACCAGTATCATTACCGGCCACAATATTCCAGTAAAGATCTGTTGGATTGGTTACGTTAGTGTAAGAATAGTATTGAGATAATCTTGGAAAGACATTGCTAGGTGTTGAATTGGTGAATAAACCTGGTCCTGGAGTGAAATGGTAGCCATTCCAGAAAGAATTACTTGCATTATTTGATCCAGCATATGAAAAAATAAATGGATAACCATTAGTAGTAGCACGTCCAATTCCAACTGAATTATAAAGGTTATAATAAGTGCCATTTCCAACATTAGCAGAAGATGAGTTAATGGTAAAAGTATTACCACTTCCATCCGCAATTTTAATGGTTGTTGCATTTGCTATAGAATTTACTGTAGTATTACCAATGAAAAAGATGGTAGAATTTACAACAGCATTTGTGCCAATATTAAAGCTTGAACCATTAACTACACCGGTGTAAGTCGTTAAGTAAGCAGCAATATTAGCCGATAAACCTGTAGAAGTCTGATAGATTCCTGCAGCATTTGAAGCAGCATTAGCAATTGCATTGGCATAAGCAGCTGCAGCATTACCAGTTACCCAAGAAGAGATGTTGGCTAATGTTCCTGAGGAATTCCCCAAGTAAGTTGCAGCATTTGATGTAAGAACTGCAACATTGGCTGATAGGCCTGCTGTTGTCTGATACAGAGCTGCAGCATTAGCTGTGGCGTTAGCGTAAGCGGAAGCAGCATTACCGGTAATCCAAGAAGAGACATTGGTAATAGTTCCTGAAGAGTTACCTAGGTAAGTTGCGGAATTGGCTGCTAGGACAGCAACGTTAGCTGACAATCCAGCAGTAGTTTGATAAAGTGCAGCTGCATTTGCGACAGCATTGGAATAAGCAGTTGCAGCATTTCCGGTGATCCATGAAGCTACATTAGCTAGAGTTCCGGAAGAGTTGCCAAGGAATCCGGCAGCATTTGAAGTCAAGACTAAAACATTTGAAGAAAGACCAGATGAAGTCTGGTAGATTCCTGCAGCATTTGAAGCAGCATTAGCAATTGCATTGGCATAAGCAGTTGCAGCATTACCAGTTACCCAAGAAGAGATGTTGGCTAATGTTCCGGAAGAGTTGCCAAGGAATCCGGCAGTATTTGCGGTTAGAGTAGCTACATTGGAAGATAATCCAGCGGTAGTTTGATAAAGTGCAGCTGCATTTGCGACAGCATTAGCATAAGCAGTAGCTGCATTACCGGTGATCCATGAAGCTACATTAGCTAGAGTTCCGGAAGAGTTGCCAAGATAATTAGCAGCATTTGAAGTCAAGACTAAAACATTTGAAGAAAGACCAGATGAAGTCTGGTATGCAGACAAATTGGAACTTAACTGAGAAGTATTGACAAAATTCTGAGCGACTACATAACTAACTGCATTAGTATATGCCGATGAAGCATTACCAGTTATTTCTGTATTAATAGTGCTTAAAGAAACACCACCCAAGAAATTTGAATTATTTGAAGTCAAATTTAATACATTTGCAGCTAATCCTGCAGATGTCTGATAACCAGCAAGAGCAGCTGCAGTAATATAACCTTGAGAAGTGGTAAATGTTACAGCATTAGCATAGGTTGTAGCATCATTTGCAAGCATCAACGCAGTATTTGAATATACAGTCAAATACTGTGAAAAGTTAGTGATCTGTGAAGCTACTTGTGGACCCTTGTCATTGCGAAGGATCGCTGCATCTAGATTTGTTACTGTAATAGTGGTATTTGTGATAGCCGCGTTTGTACCTGGAGCCTGAACTAGAGTTCCATTACGATTCGTTACTCGAATTACTACGTTAGCCATTTCTTACCTCGTTACTTGAGGCGTTACCGTTATAATACCTTCAACGATTCTTGACTTGATACCACTATTATCTATTACTTCTACATCATAGACATATCTACCAGCAGAAATAGAATTAGTAGTAGCAGCATTCATTGTCATAGTAATTTGACCCGTGTTACTTCCGGTAACGCCGAAGACGTAAGAAGTTAGGGATGTATATGTTTGTCTCATCTGCGAAGTGGCAGTGTAATTAGTAAAGTCAATAGGAATATCATTTACATCGAGCACAGTAAAGGCAGTACTAAATGTAGCTGCTTGATCCATCACCAAGTTAACTTTAGTAGCCATGTGATTATACCACCATCGCAGTTCTTTGCACTCTTACTACGCAGTTGTTTGATACTGGAGTAAACTGCAGAAAGAAGTTTCCGTTAATGCCTGAATTGAAAACACCCATGTTAGAGCTGTTGTAGATAGTGCCATATTCAGTCATGTATGGATTAGTACCATCATGCACGACCAAAATCTTAGTAATCTGGAAAGATGAAATAGAGCTATCGACAACTTGAATTAAGTATTCTGCTGATCTATAAGTCGAAGGTGAGAATAAATCGACATTTGCAGCTGTATTAGAATTGCTAAAAGTATATGTATTCGACATGATATGTGTAAACTGGGAAGTAGTATTACCAAGCTGTAATATGCCACCAACTGCTATGTTAGCTGCTAAGTTGGATACACCAGAAACATTTAGACCACTGACTGTGAGTGCACTAGTTAGAGATAATGAATTCGCAGAGATTGCATTCGCCTGAATACCTGCAGAAAATACATTAGTATACCAGTTAGTAGAGTTACCGATAGAGTAAGTCGTATTTGATGCTGGATTAACGTTATAAGTTGTTGTAGTACCAGAGATATTTGCTGTAGTAGCATTAAATGTATTTGTAGTTACAAGACCACCAGCATTTGCATAAACATTAGTAAAATAACCAGCAGACCAAACATTAGTTGAAGAACCAATAGTAAATGTATTATTAGTGCCTGGAATGAAACTACCCATAGAAACACCAGAGTAGGCAAGTGTGCCTGCGCTCAAAGTGCCAACTACAGTGAAGTTACCATTTACAACACTTGTACCGGTAGTATTCGAAATATTTAGTACATTCGTGACATTTGCAGTACCGGTTGTAGTTAAACCGGAGATATTTGCATTTGCAGTTGTATAAATGCCAGATGAGTTAGCCTGTACTACTGAAGCAATATTAGCAGAATTATTAATATATATTGTTGCTGTGTTTACTTGATTCTGAACATTCAGTGCATAAGCATTTACTAAAGAAGAATTGGCAGTGAAATTAGGAGTGCTTAGTGTTGCAGCATTTACCGTTCCAGTAGTCCAAACACCGGATGCATTTGCTACTGCAGCACCAGAAGCTACAGTCATAGTAGATCCGACATTTGCTATTCCGGTAACATTAATGCCACCAAGAGCAGAAATCAAACCTGAAACGTTTGATGTACCGGAGAAAACAGCATTGCCAGCTACACTAAGTGTATTAGCTAATGTAGCCGCACCAACAATACCAACTGTTGAAAATAAATTAGCAATGCCAGATACACCAAATGTAGACAGCGCATTCGCAGCACCAGATATACCAAGCGTATAAGATAGATTGGCTGCATTAGCTACTGAAAGAGTGTTTGAGAATGTAGCAGCACCAGTTACCGCAATCGTATTAGCAAGTGTAGCAGCGCCAGTTATAGCCACAGTGCTGAATAAATTAGCAGCGCCAGATATACCAACAGTAGAATTTAAGTTAGCCTGTGATGCCACAACCAGGGTAGAAAACAGTGTTGTAGCGCCAGTTACACCAAAGGTCGATAGAGCATTAGCTGCTCCGGAAATACCTACAGTTAAATTTAGATTTGCAGCGCCAGCCACTGAAAGGGTATTTGAGAATGTAGCAGTGCCAGTTACCGCGATAGTATTAGCTAATGTTGCTGCACCTGTAATACCAACTGTTGAAAATAAATTAGCAATACCAGATATGCCAAACGTTGATAAAGCATTCGCAGCACCAGATACACCAAAAGTATAACCTAGATTGGCCGCATTGGCTACAAAAAGCGTATTTGAGAATGTAGCAGCACCAGTTACAGCAATCGTATTTGAGAATGTAGCAGCACCAGTTACTGCGATCGTATTAGCTAATGTTGCTGCACCCGTAATAGCTACAGTAGAGAATAGATTTGCAACACCGGACACACCGAAAGATGATAAAGCATTTACTGTTCCACCTACACCAAGTGTTGAAGCAATATTAGTAGCTCCTGTAACACCTAATGTAGAGAATAGATTTGCTGCGCCAGATACACCAAAAGTCGAGAATAGGTTTGCTGCTCCAGATACACCAAGAGTCGAGAATAGATTTGCTGCCCCAGATACACCAAATGTAGATAGAGCATTTGCGGCTCCAGATACACCGAGAGTATATGATAAATTGGCAGCATTGGCTACTGAAAGAGTATTCGATAAAGTTGTCGGACCGGTTACACTTAAAGTATTAGCAGTGCTTAGAGCACCGATTACGGCAAGAGTATTAGCGAAGAATGAGTTGCCTTGGATCGAAACATTTGAGGCATTAGCAGTTATTTGCGTAAAGGTATTGTTACCGATAACCGCCAGTGTGGTGAACGTAGCATTGGCTTTTACCGATGTATTTCCAGTTATGGTCAGAACGGTATTGGCATATGTTGTAGTAGATGTGATATTCGATGTAGTAGCATTCACATTGAAGTAAGTGCCTTGTACTTGTGTATTTCCAGTTGGAGCTAACAGAATATTATTAGCATAATTGGAAGTATTAGTACCAAGGGTATTACCAGTAATAGTGAAAACATTAGCTGATGAATACTGGAAAGCCGTGTTTGATAAAACAAGCAAAGCACCGTTTGTAGAAACGTTACCACCAACAAGACCAGCATTCGCATAAAGATATTGGGCACCGAAGTACCCGCTAATGAATCCATTACCAACCGACTGAGATCCAGGTGTAGTGGAATCTATCGTTACAGTATTCTGCGTGAACAGGCGAGCCATCTTATTTGTGATGGCTAGCCATGCTCCGAATGACTGCGAGGTATCTACGTTTGAAACTGAAATAGTCATCTATCGATCGATCCTAATAACTTGTGAAGCAGGCTTTTAATCTCTTCAACATCTGACTGGAGTTTATCATAACTCTCTGCAACATGCTTAAGCTTTAGTCTCTGCTCTCTTTCTTCTTTGTATTTATTCAACTCTCCTAAGTTAGTATTCAAGATTGCTTTACTATCTTTCAATCTAACTAGGTCCGGATTGTCAATGACTTTCAGTACTTCCATATTTAAGCCTGCATTGCGATTGTTCTCATGTCGGTAACTCTTGGAACTACCTGTGATGTGTTAGATACCAAGACGATCTTAATGGCAAAAGTCTTAATGGTATCATAGATAGAATCAGTCGTTGTAGAGTAACGCGCGATGTTGTAGTTTGAAGAATACCTGAACACGGAAGTCTGAGTATTGATCGGAATAGTGCCAATAGCACAGTTTCCTGAAGTAAACGTTAGATTACTAGCTACGATTACTGCGGTACTATTTGGTACTGCAATGATCTGTCTTACGTTAAAGCCGTTTGCATTTGCGGGTGTGGCATCTGTGATATAGATGAAATTACCGGGTTGGAACGCTGAAGTAGATCCTGTAGAAGGCACTGAAACCGTTGTAGTAGTTGAACCACCGGTACCACCAAAAGCATAAACCTGAGTAGACTGAGGAAGGTCATAGCTCAGTTCTACGTAATCATTACGATTTACAAGAGAAGATAAGAGAGCCGGTGAAGACGTCTCTGCCATCTGAGTCCATGGCTTATTGTTGAATGCATCACCATCAGCTGCAGCGATACATTTAGCATAGACTTGGAAGTTTGTACCCGGTGGACGATAGGCGCCCAGATAGCTAATGATATCTTCTGCATCTTGACCCTGATCGAGCACTACGTTCTTTGAGATGTAGCGTGTACCAAATATTCCATTGCCAAGATCTTCAGAGAAAGCAGTCACCGCAGTAACATTTGCTGTCATTGAGTTATTAGTATCGGTGATAAATGATGTGCCATTAGCGCTAAACAAACCGATATTCAATGCATTAGAAGAAGCGACATTAGATATCGCAATGAAAGTCGTATTAGAATAAGTCACTATTCCATAAGAATTCGCGATAGTGTTTGACATCCAAATAGTATCACCGACATTGATCTGGCCAGATGTATTAGCAACTGTTAAGAAGAAACCATTTAATGAAGATGATGGTGAGATCTTATTGTGGGTTAAGGTAGTAACATTTCTAATCCTATCAATGTATGGTGATACTTCGTTATTAGAAGTTATCAGATCTGTTTTGATAAGAAGAGAGCTAGTTCCAGGACTACCACCAATTGGATTCGCGAACTCATTGCTACGAGACATGATCAGTCTTTGCTGATCAATGAATTCATAAGGAGAATCAGGAGTTAGAGAAGTATAAGATGAATCAACAGACTTAGTATTGGAGATGCCCTTAAAGTTCCAATCCTGTGATGTTAACTTTGGTGAGATGTAAGTAAACTGTGAAGTAATTGAGTCATAGGAAACATCCACCAACCCAGCATTATTTGCCGAGGCACCTGAAGACAAACCGATTAATAGATTATTACTAGAACCGGCAAAGTTAATCGAGGCGTTTGAAGTAACATTGTCCAAGATAACTAAACTTTTAGTTCCAAGTACTGCTTTAGAAGAGAACACACCTGTTAGAGCGGCATCTGCTTTAACTCGGCCAATGATGGCTGAGCTATCGGCAAAAGCAATTGCTGGTGTAACGGTTAGTCTTCTGTTAGTAGCATCGGCTGCAGTGATCTTCACTACTTGAACCTGAGATCTTGTATTAGTACCAACATAAATGTAATCATTGACTGTGAAATCACTAGTCATAGAAGTATTTGCATCTGGAACCGTAATTACATTACATGCAGAAGTAGTAACGACATTTTGATATGCTGTAGAAGGAGATGCGGCAGTTTTACCAGATGTTGCACCGGTAATTGTATTAGTAGTTGCAAATGCGCCTTGAACGTTCGATAGAAGTACTAAAGTTGTATTTGAGAAATATACCACACCATTTGCAAATAAACCTGATCCTACTGTCTGATTAACTACTTCACCACCAGTGAAAGTATTTGAACCAGAGATAGTTAATGAAGCCAATTGAAGGTTATTGTTTGCAACTACTACCTGTTCACCAGGTGAGAAAGTGCCAAGTACATCTTTTACAATGAAGAAATCTGTGTTGGAATTTTTATAAACCGCATAACCAGAACTAGCAGAAAACTGAGCTGTATAAAGATTATACTTCATAGACTCATTCTGGACAGGAGTAAAGTTCAAATCATTAGAAGATATGAACAGAGATCCAAGCTGATTGTTAGTAAAGATAGGAGCACCTGATACAGCATCTGTGTCACCCAAATTGGCCGTCCAGATAGTATAGTTTGGATTACCGCCAACTGGAACCACGACGATTGCATATTGAACATTTGCTTGCAAGATAACCGGTGTATCAAACGTGAAATTTGTAACCAAAGAGCTATCTGGTGAAGTGACTACAGATGTAGCTGGTAAGATCTTAGAAGCAAATGGTAAGACGTTTTGTGTAGGATAACCATTACTTGTTTCACGGATTTGAACTTCTACCCCCAGCGCAGAATCTGCAGCCTGGAAATAGAGGTCTAAGCCTGTTAGGAATACTGCTTCTACACCAGTTGCTGGTTCGACTGCAATAAATGTTTGTGCAATTGGCTTCATTTCTTTACCTTAATTATATTTTATTAACCGCCGCCGAAATCTCTACCAGAAGATTCTCCGCGACCATCGTAGGCACTGGGAGAAGGAGGAGTACTTGGATTTACAGCTGGGGATGGAAGTGAGATGACAGATGATGTATAAGATACGCTGCTCTGCTGCACGGTTTGCTGCTGAATGACTTCTTGTGTACTTACTGTAGCGCTTCTGACCTGAAGAACAGCCTGCGAAGTTTGAACAGAGATAGGAGAACCGAAATAAGTAGACGTTGCCTGAGTAGTAACGGCAGACTCACCTTGAGACAAGTTAGAGATGTCAGTTAGCTTGAATTCAAGCTGTCCTGAATTGAATGTGTTTCCAGGAACTGCAAATATACCATAGACCGTTCCAGTTGAATCAGCAGATAACGTTCCACCCCAGTTCAGAGAAGTGAACTTGTAGGTATTACCTTTCGTGTCATAATATACCAGGCTACCATCATTCGCTGTTGCAACACCACCGACTGTAGTTATTGAACCACTATACGGAGTTACCGGCATACATTGGGCTGACACTGGAACGGAATTGAAATAAGCATAAAGCTTAGCAGATGGTTTCATACCCACCGCTTTGAATAGGATGAATGTTGGCTTTATATATGGCAAAAGCGAAACGTTAGTAACATAGTTGCCCAAGTTCACTTGGGTTTGGGTTGGCTGAACACTTAGTTGCTGACCAAGTTGCTGTATCTGCGAGGTAGTGGTGTTAATAACCTGCGTCTGATAGTTCTGAGCAATAGAACCATCAGCATTTTGAGTTTGACCTACTAGCTGTGAAGCACCGGTTTGAGTCGAAGTAGAAGAACCGGTAGTAGTCCAAGCTCCCCATGAAGTTCCCCATGCAGTGCCAATGTACTGTTGTAGATTGACCCAATTAGCAGACAAATCAATATTTGAAACAATATCCGGGTTGACGGTTAGATCTGGATCCACCGTTCCAGGAGGATCTAATGTGATAGTGCCGCGATAGGTATAAACGTTACCCTCGATACAGTTGTGATACTTCGAAGCGTATGGCTGCGACTGATATACTGAAGTAGTATACGGCAGTGTAACCATGTCGCCTGTTTTCTGAACATTAGATGAAGAGACTGAATCGAAATACATCCCGACTTTATGAGTAGAGAAGTAAGGGCGACCTTCATTCCTTGAAGAATCGATGGCTATTCTATACTGTGGATCATTGGTGTTAGATAAAGTAAAGTCCTTAAAAGGATCCACCATGATGCCATTCTTAAAGCGATTCTGACCGGTAGTAGAAGATCTGATCTGCAGCGACTGGGCTGACTGTTCTAGGAGCGACAGCGAAGTATAGTACTCTAGGCGATCAATACGATTCGAGATCTTACCGATGTCGGCCATAGTGAATCTACGTGTCTGCTGCATCGTGATCTGCACAGCGTAGTCATAACGGTTGTACTGCTTAGCTACAGATGGCGTCAGAGACGGATAAGGAGGGATCGATACCAACCCTATAGTCATAGTCCCTGGTGCTTCCAGAGGCGCGGCAGGTAGGTTAGAAGATATGCCTTCATTAATCACCATAGAACCACCGGTAGTCAAGGCGATTCTGTCTACACGTGGTAGATAATGGGTAATAGAAGCTTCATAGAATGAATCTGGGCTTGGCAAATAAGATCCAGGCGTAGGAACTGAGATCGTAGTAGTCGTTACCGGATTTGTAGTAATATTGGTAGTAGTTGTTACCAAATTAGCAGTATTAGCTGCATAAGGACGGAAGTCGATGCAATCTCTTAGATCCGAAGTAGTACCTGTGTTCCTGGAAACATACTGTGGGATTTGATAAGTTTGAATCGCTAATGTATTTGCAGTATTAGCATCATCGATAGGGTAAGAGTTAGCATTGAAATAACCATGACCCTGTGTTTCACTCTTAGTGAAGTTATCTACTGATATCAGAAGAGTAGAAGTATTCGATACTGGACCTGTGCTATAAAGGTAAGCAAGACCATAGAAAGCATCGCGGTGACCATTATCGATGTAGAACCTCGAAACTTGATCTGCATTTGCGTTAGAATACGTACCAGAACCAACCCAAACGTGATTCAACTGGAACACATCTGGCAGACCCAAGCACCAAGGACCGGTAGTTCCACCAGCATTATTGGAGATATTGATTTGCACCAATGATCCGCGATTGATAGACTTCTGAATCGATCTAGTAGAGCTACGAAGCACGTCCAAGTACACCGAGCTTTGGAAAGCAGCGTTAGTAGTTTCACCAAGTGTAAGAGTGGCAGTCGTTGCTGTAGCAGAGATCGTTCTAGCTGCGGTGTTGAAGTTGATTGGCACACCAGCCGGCCACACCTTTTGATGGGTGTTCGAAGATGGAGAGGTACCTAAGTTATTGGCCAGACTTAAAGAGATATCAGATGCGATTGCAGTGATCCTCTGAGGCGCGGCTTCGGAGTAGATGTAGATGTAGTCACCGACCGTATACTGAGAAGTAAATGCAGTTCCGGAACCAGTTAAAGCATTAGATCCAGAAGTACCTGATACTGTGCCGGTTTTATTAGCAGAATAACCGGTTGCTGTAGGAATGATAATGTAAGTTTGTTCTTGGCTAGTAGAGTAAGAACCCTGTTGATAAAACTGCTCGGAACCGGTACCATCCGCTGAAGGAAGCGTCAGTGACATTACACCGGTAGTTAAGAAGTTAGCATTAGCCCTATTACGGTAAACGAATTGCTCAGAAGCAAAACCTGTAGTAGACAAAGCTTTTTGCCCAAACGGGTGGACCATAATCTCATTGGCTGTGTCTTGTAAGACTGCGATATTAGCACCAATAGTGCTGCTATAGGTAAGGACTACGTCTGCTACACCTACAAAGGCACTGGCTACCTGATATACCACACTCTTAACATTCGCCACAGAATAACCTGGCGCCATGTTAACATTGAAGAGATAAAGCTTATAGACAGCATCAACGCCTGGAGTGCCAGAAGAATAGGCTACACCGCGAACATATGCTGTACCAATCTTAGTTGAAGAAGAATAACCAGCCAGGAAAGTCTTATTGGTGATAGCATTCTTAGCAGCCGAGTGCAGTTCTACTTGAACGATGTTGTCATTATTGAAGTCACCGACAAACTGATTAACATTGAAGTAGTAACCATAGTTAGCAGAAACAATTTGGTTTGCTACTGTCTCTGTGTCGATACCTTTACGAAGTGGAACAGTATTGTTATTGATGAACTCTACCCTATAACCCTTCACATAGCCGATACCCGGTGAAGAGACAAGTGACATATAATTGGTATTAGCATTACCAGAAGAGTCAGTCTTGATCTGAGTAGAAAGTAGGAATGGATTGACTACGTAGTCACCACTTGTTTCATAAGTGCGACGTGCCATGTCTGCACCAAGTGCTGCATACTGCGGATCTGACTTAACCGAAACAGGTTGACCTGCAGAGAAGTCACAGAGTGAGAAGAACGTAGTGGTATTAGCCGTATCAGAGGTAGCCCTTGTAACCAAGTTGGGAATAATCTGAAGGCGATGAGCACCAGGAGCTGAGTAGTTTGGAGAACCAGCTGCGTTGTCTACTAGGTTGTTGTCAATTTCTGGAGTGATAAGGGTTTCAGTAGCAGCAAAGCCAACCGAGATATTATCTGGTACATTGCTATACTTGCTAATGACAAGTGTTTGAGCAGGAACCCTAAGGAAGAAGCCCTTCTTGAAGATCACACCTTCTGTAGTAGTGAAAGCATAACCAGTGCCTGTTGAATTAACTACAGTAGCAACAACCACGTTACCAAGTTGAGCTCCAGCTCTAGTAGTTAATTGTAGTGACTCACCATTAGCAAAAGCCTGCTGTACAGCACCATTTACGTAAGTAGTTGAGTTCAAATACTTAACATAAAGAGTGTTAAGGTTTGGATCCTGTGACTGATAACCACCGATTGTATTAACTACTATTGCATTCAAACCGCGTGGATTAGTAATTACTAAGCCTTGGAAGGAAGCAATATTAGGAATGGCATAGTTATTGGCATAAGTATCATTGATCTTAACATAGTAGTAATTATTGTCAAAGGTAAAGGAGCAACCTTCAACTACAGATCCATCCTTATAAATGTTACGGCCGAACTTATTGATCTGATCCTGCAGCATAGACTGCATACTGTTAAGCTCACGAGTCTGAACCGCAATAGATGGTCTATACAGAACTTGGTAGTAGTTCTTCGTCTGGTTGAAGTCGTCGAAGTAGGGCTTAGTAGAGATATTGGTATCTAGGGTCATATATTCCTCGATTAAAACTGTATAACCAGCTTGAACTCTTCTTTATTTACAGCGGTCCTTGTGACGGGCTGGATGTTTTCCATGTAGACTACCTTGCCAGATTCCCTGACCAGCTGAGGGTAAGTTATCAATGAGTAGGAGTTCACTTGGCCGATAGCTCCAGAAGTCTGACCCACAATGTTATTTGGTTGAGCCTGGAATCTGTTAGCACCGTTGATATCATTCAGTACTAGAACCGGAAGCACCTGTGAAACGACAGCTGTAGAACTCGATCCATTATTTATAGTGTGGCCAGCAACGAAAGCCAGTGACTGATTAACCGATGTAAGCTTGACATAGGAACTATTAGCAAAGATGACTACACCGTTTGCTCCAGTAGTTTGATCGGTAAGAGTTTGACCATTAGAGAAGCTACCTGACATTGAAGTGATGGTCAAGTCTAGGTCATTAGAGGTGGAGACAATTCTGGCATTAGCAGATGTAAAGTCTTGCTGTACGAATTCATTGTTAGTAAAGGTACCAGAGCTAGAAGTCAGCGTGATTCTAGCTGTTTGATTGAACTTAAGGCCAAAGGTAGAAACCTGATCTGTAGCTCCATTAGCGATCGAGATATCAGTAATGACCGCATAAGCATTGGAAGAGGAATCATAGAGAGTATCACCAGAAACGAACTGGCCGACTACGTTGGATAGCTGGAGCTGTGTATTGCTGTAAGCAGATGTCACAACAGCATTAGCACCAGAAGTTACTTCCGATACTACCTCGGCAGTAACACCAGGAGAGAAGTAGATAACATTGGCAGTTACCGTGTTGGCAGTAGTACCAGAGTAATAACCACGTAGAGTATAAGCAGTGTTATTAGCAAATGTACCCTTGACCGACTTCAACTGCAAAGCAGTGGAGTTACCCGATACCACAATACCAGCCGCATTTGAAGTCGACTGAACTACCACTTCTCCAGGAGTCCATGAACCTAGACTGCCGATAACGTAGTTTGATAGAACAGCATTGACACGATCGAAAGATCCCAGAGTTACTCTAACGTCAGCGAACTGAGGATCTTCCAGGAGTCCAATTCTTCTATAAGTGCCATAAGTCGGGAAGTAATAAGACTCATTAGGACCTGTGTCGAAGGTAACATCGATACCAGCATAGCGAGCACCAAGTTCTGTCATTACATCGAACCCATGACCGTGAACAGGCGAGATAAGCGGCGTAGCCGCGGCGCCGGAACCGTATACCCCATTAGCGACGAAAGACACATTAGCGAAGGTATAGTTAGTACCGGTGTTAATCATTTCTACAGAGGTGATGTTATTAGCAGAACCGAAGGAGTTGTTTACCACTCCAAGGCCCACAGCATTAGAACCATCACCAGTAATCAACACGGTAGGCCCGATCTCGTATTCTGTGGAGTCATTCGGAAGGACCATGGTGCCGATAACTGTGGCATTGCCAGTAACCGCTCCATTCAGTAGGAAGTTCGCCTTCTGACCGAGGATGAAGCTGCCAGAGTTGTTGTTAATGGTGATGTTCGGGTTGGAAGTAGCCGAGTTCAGTAGATAGCGAATCTGAGAGGACTCGCCCTTGACGTAAAAGTTGTTAGCCCAGAAGTAAGTGTTCGACCAATTAGCGCCGTTAACCGTTGTGAGGAACACCTGAGACGTGTTAGCGTAAGCCACGATGGCATTAGCGCCTTGTGTGATATTAGCAGCGCTAACCAGATCCACCAGTTCGCCAGCAATGAAGTACTGACCGACAATGGAAGAATTAGAGATCGATAGATTCAAGCTGGTAAGGTTAGTGTTGACCACAGAACCATTTGCCTGAGTGACCGTAATAGAAGTAGGTTCTGCGGCTACAGGGACAGTATAGTAGACATTGGCTAGTAGAGTGTTGTCGAATGCGATGTTGACATTGACTGTGCTAGTGTTTACAGCCGTAACTCTGCGGACATTTGTGTTAGCATTCGTGCCTACCCTAATGAAGCTGCCGACCGCATAGCTAGTAGTGAAGCTTGTCTGGGCAGTGTTAGTAGAGACGACAGTGTTACCACCAGAACTGATGTTAACCGTTCCAGGCTGCAGAGAACCAGAAGACACGGAGTCGATAAGAGGATAATACAGTGAGAACGGAGTAGCTAGGCTAGATCTGGCGACCTGGATAGTAGAGCTGTTAGCCGTAAGAATAGTACCAGTTACACCTGTGTTAGCCTGAACAATTGTATCACCGACATTGAAGTAGCCGGCAGGATAGAGATAATTGATGTAGTCCACAGGCTGCTGAACTGTATAACCAGTCGATACAGTGCCACTGATACTGCTAAGGTCTAACCTGGCAAAAGTCTGGAACGGAGTAGAGCTGCTAACACGAACAGTTTTAGCACCACCAGAGCTAGAAGCTATCTGCCTGATCTGCCCTGCACCGAACCCAGCCTTGAGGTAGATAGAAGACTTAGCATAGAAGTTATCATATGCAGAGGATGTATTAGGCAGCTGAATGGTGAAGGCATCGATGAACTTGACAATGTTGCCCTTCTCATAGACCTGATAGTTGCTGCCACCGTTCGTGATCTGAATGGCCTCGATTGTGCCAGGAACAGCATTACTCTGAACATTAGCATTCTGAATGGCAGGGATATAAGAAGTCGTAGTGAACTTGGTGTTGGAAGTGGAGTCGATGGTGTACATATACTTCCAGATGTAGCCATCGGCTGCCTTGAAAGAACCTGCAGAGCTAATAAGTGTCGGCTTAACAGTGGAAGGAGCACCATAGCTATTGAACACACACTTGTAGACTTGGAACTGATCTGTCACTACAAAAAACTGCTTGGTATAAAGATCCGGATCATTTGGATCATACTGACTATAGACAGTGCCAGTGGCCCAGTTATACCTCGGGATCATATTGATGACATCCCCAGAACGGACTAACTTACCGAACAGAAGATCATCATAAACAGTCTGTTGATACTGTGCCACAGAATCATTAGCTGTCGGAGGGTTAGAGTCGCTGGGCCATGGATTGGAACGGCCGGCAAAGACATAGTAGGCATGCCTTGTGTCCCTCACATTGGTAATGAAATTGTTAACCTGGTTGATATAATGATTTATAGTTAGTAATGCCATCTCGCGCTCTATCTGGTTTTGGACTATTTATTAAGGCAATTAAGACGGGCCTAGGCCCAGTCTAAGACTGGGTAAGGCTAAGAGCTACTGCCGCAGAAACAGAGGAAGTCTGAACATCCTTGAACTGATAGCGGCCGAACAGAGCGATACCAGATGGATGCACCAAGTTCCTCACCAGGGACTCGTAAGTTCCGATCATCCTGCTAGCAACCACTTCGTAGGAGAAGTCTTGGTAGTAGTTGGAGTCGAGCAGCTTCTGGGTATCGCTAGTGAAACTCTTATCAGAAGTCCATGAACCCTGACCCTTACCATGATCCAGCACGATGCTTGTTCCTGTAACCACCACGGAGCTATTAGCCGGCTGTAGGTATACCGTCTCATCCGGATTGTAACCGAACCCTGAATCCACTACCGCCACGGCTGTAGCGATGCCCTTAGCATTTAGAACACTGTCAGTAACCACGGCGTTATGACCCTTGATACTACCAAAGCCGTCATTTTGCCCTAGAGCTGTGATGGTAAGCTCATTGATATCAACATAGGGGTTGGTAGTGTAACCACTGCCAGGATTTAGATTGCTTAGGAAGGCGATGGTACCGACCTGCTTAGTTAGGAACTGCAGGGCAATGTACAGAGGCGTGTCTAAGTTGTTAGGAATAGAAGTGCCCGGATTGCCAGAGAAGCTGCCCCAGTTAGTTGTTCTGATAACATTGTTCACCACGGCCGTGTGACCGGTCTGAGTATCTGTAACAGTAGCGCCATGAACGAAGTAGCCATGTGGCATGCCGGAGCCGAACTGAACTCCTAGCATGCTAGTGTTCTGAGAGAAAATTGTGGCATTGGCAGTGATAGTGGTCTTAGGGTTAACACCGGTCAGAATCACTTGACTAGAGGAAATGTTAGATACAAGCTTTATGCCGGGAACAAGGTTAGAGCTAGACAGGCTGGAATCCGTGCCTGTAGCGAAGATCAGCATTGAACCATTCGACCCCTCTGCATCATAGACATACAAATTGGCCAGGCCAAGGCTGGAATTAGAGAACGTCTCGCCATTAGCAACCAGATTGGCTGTCGCTGTAATGGCTTCCAGCATCACCACATTAGCCGAGGACGTAGCTGTATTGCCGACCGTAAAAACACCGCTCTGAGTGTTGATGTAGACATTGAACCCCACACCACCGGCCGGCGGATCTATGATCGTGGAAGTGTAGCCGGTGATGATATCAGGGTTGATCTGATAGAGCTCTTGATTAATCAGGCCACCAACATTAAACCCTGCTCCAGCACCAGCACCGCCGAAGACAGCGGTCAGATTAGCAGCTGCTCCGTTGCTGCCGGTAACCGAATCGCCGATGTTGAAACTGTACTGAGGGGTGCCGGTGAAGTTGATCAGCTCAATGAAGGAGCTGTTAGCCCTTGTCACGGTGCCATTAGCATTAGTTGTAGTGTCCAGCAGAGTATCACCTGCAGAGAAGACACCAGATAAGCCGCTAATGTTGAGGTTGTAAGTCGTAGCTACCACGATGTTAGGGCTGAGACTGAAGCCAGATCCGCCGTTTATCAGAGCGAAAGTCACCTTACCGTTCTGATCTACTGCAGAGACAACCCTAGCAATAGCTCCAACACCAGAACCCTGGACCGAAAGGCTATCACCGACATTGAACCCTAGGCCACCATTATTGATGGCTATAGCAGTCAGAGAGCCAAGCACCGTGGGAGCATTAGCTGGGGTTAGGGCAGGAACTGATTTCGATAGGATCTGCTCACCGAACTTGAAGGTGCCGCTAACCGCTGACAGGTACAGAACGTTGATGGTCCTCTGATTAACCACCTTCTGTTGAACGTTCTCTACCACAGCTTCGGCTGATAGGCTAGAGTTGTAGATCGGCTGCCCTACTAGCTGAGGAAGGTAAGGGCTGTCGGTGCATTCAATGTACTTTGGCACCACCCAGTCGTTATCCGAAGTCTTGAAAACGAACTGACCTGGAATGTACAGCTCGATGTCCTCATTGAACAGGAGCCTGAACAACAGTTCGTAGGACCTCGGTGTGCCCTTGGTCCTGTAAAGATCTAAGATGTGCTTAACTAATAGCTGCCTATCAGCAGCGATGTCGACCGGGATGCTAGCAGCATAGGTGTTGGTGAAGTGAGTTACAAACTGCTGCTGAGTGCTATCCAGGTCAAGGTAGTCAGGGATCGATCTAGCTTTGCCGATGAACCCCGATCCGGTATCAGTCAGATCTGTCTGCTCTGCCCATTCGTAGTAGGCTCTCATGAAGGCGATGAAGTTAGGGCCTTGATCGTTATAGAAGGCAGGGAACTGTGACTGAATGAATGGACTGATGAACTTATCCATGGCTTAGATACTCACCACTGAGATAGCTACACCCTCTGCGATGTCCACCTCGATGACGTCATTGCTATAGCTCTTGATGTCCTGATTGGCCGGTACCGCATAGAACACCACACCAGCAGAGCCATCCAAGTCATTCACCGTGATGAGATTGCTATCAACCCGACCCCTGGAGTAGTCTATCGTCCCTGCAGGGGAGTAAGAGGTATAGCCAGCATTCGTGACATCCTGCAGCCAGAGGACATTGGAGCTGTTAGTTACCACACTACCATTTGGCCCTTGGGTGATGGAGAAGGTGTTTACATTCGGATTGTAGTCGGTGAACTTGTAGAGTCTACCCCCCAAGAAGAAGGTGCTGGATACCAGAGTCGCCGGCTGGAATGCATTCCTGTACTCCACGGTTATGTAGCTGCCGACATTCAGATCCGGATTAACCAGCTTCTTCATGGTGACAGTGGTCTCATTAGATGAGATGCTTGAATCAGCCGCATTGATAGCAGCCTCAAATCTGGATAGCTTGAACTCGGTATCGAAGTTTGTCAGATAGCTGGAGTTGTACCCCGCAATAGCTGATGCCACCAGAGTCTGGATATCAGCCGCGGCTAGGGTAGTGGCGTTTGGATCATACTTAACAGTGGTGTTTACCTGCAGATAGAGGAAGTCTGGATCAATCACCTTAGGAGTGATGCCGATGGTGCAGCGATCCTGCAGGAAGCTAGCGATATCAGCCTTCTCTGATAGAGATACCACAGCACCGGAATAAGTTACCGGTGAAACAAACACTGTACCAAAACTGACCGAGCTGGATACCTGTTCACCGCCGAAGACATGGCATGCCTTGATGTCGGTATAGTTACTAAGCACCAGGCTCTTGAAGTCCGCTGCAGTGACAGCCCTCTCCTGGGTCTGGTAGTATCTCGGCGCATTGTACCTGATAGACTCGATCGACTCTGCATTAGCACCACCGCTAGAGCCAGATACCACATTGAGAGCTACTGAGCTGGCAATGTAGTCCGATACAGAGAAGGATGATACCCCATCAGCATCAGATCCGGCGGTGGTTCTGTAGCTGGCCTGGATAACAG
Organism: uncultured Bacteroidota bacterium; assembly: GCA_903912435.1. Taxonomy (GTDB): domain Bacteria; phylum Bacteroidota; class Bacteroidia; order Chitinophagales; family Chitinophagaceae; genus Nemorincola. The sequence goes on from CAIWHI010000271.1 coordinate 106,129, forward strand.
CACCATTCAAGGGTCTGCGACCTAGAACCCCATCACCAAAGACTAACTCATACTTGGTATCAGCCGTCGCCTGGAGGAAGAAGACCGCGGAGTTGCTAGACAAGCCAAGGATGGTCGAGGCCTTGCTGAAGACCGTATTCACCTGATTAGCACCACCGCCGTTCTCGATGACGGTAACCATTAGCGAATCGGTGTCGATGCTCTGATTGGACATCACGAACCTCTGAGAGTCCAGTGAGTAGTCCACTGAAAAGACGTCCGAGGTAACCACACCCTGGAACAGAGCTAGATTGGCACTGAATGATCCGCCGCTGGGGTAGATCATTACAGAGTTATTAGTTACAAAGTTATAAGTGCCATTTGCATTTGTACCGACAAACTTAGCGCCGGCTGGTATTGTAAGTGAAGGCTGTGCATTCTGCGGTGCAGTGATGTTAACTGTTGCTGCCGATGACTTATAGCTTCTCGGAGTGTAGTTTAGCGACTTGGCATGGCTTACTACTGAGTTCCTTAGCTGAGCAGAATCTAGAAAGCTCTCATTTGATACCAGATTGAGGTAATAAGCATTCAGAAAGGAGTTGTAGCTCAGTATATCCAGAAGCACATTAATGTTGCTTCCATCAAAATTATAGTCCTGGAACTGAGATTGGGAAGAAAGGTATTGCTTCAGATTGGCCTTAAGCGTATCGAAGTCCAGAGATACCAGGGAGATGCTATTATTTGCAGCCATTTAGCTTGTGCCTTTGTTATAAAATACCGGACACCACCTTAAGTGGTGCTGTGACTAGTTGGTATTTATTAGGCAGGCAGCTGCTAATTATACAACATGCACATCAAAGCTCATGGCAGAAGGAGTATTCTTCCAGCTACGCCTAGCAGCATCGAATGCTTCGAAGTAATCTGCTGCCTCGATGATAGTAGTAGACAGCAGCTGCCGCTGGTTCTCAGCACTCCATCCGAAGATCCGGATGCAGTACTGCTTGCCCCGTGGTACTCCCATTCGAAAGTGCACTGGCTCTGAGGGGACATAAGCCATCAGGCAGCTGGGCCCAGGTATTCGAAGTCCCAGAGCATAAATCGATCGTCGGCTAGCACGCATTTGAGCATTTTAGGTAGTCCTTTTTAGATCAATAAAATAAGACTCATCATAATCATAGCTGCCGAAGAAGAAGCCAGACCGGGTCGGCAATAGCTTAGCTGCACGGCTGGGGTGGGCCAGCACATCATTGCAGACGTCTAGCAGGTTACCCAGCTTTTCACGGCTAACATAGTAGCTACCACAGTCATCATTACCATTCTGGACGTTATCCACGAACCATGCATGGATGGCATTGGCCTTCCGCCAGTAGCAGACTTGGATAGTCACCTAAGCAATATTGCCGGCATCAAAGTCACCCAGCTCCGGCAAGGCATCACGAATAGCAACCGCGATATCAATATCCCGTGCACCGGCATAATCGCCCTAGATGTTACGCCGAGCTTGCAAAGTCATGTCTAAACCCATCTTCTTTACCTCCTTATTGATTTGATATAACCGCTTTTCCAGAGACTTTAGCATTGCCAAAGACTTTAACATTGCCAGATACACCAGCATTGCCAGAGACTTTAGCATTTTCAGAGACATTAGCATTGTCAGACACACGGGCATCGCCAAACACCCAGGCATTGTCAGACACCCAGGCATTGTCAGACACCCAGGCATTGTCATAAATCATAGCATTGTCAGACACCCAGGCATCGCCAAACACAAGGACATCGCCATAAATCATAGCATTGTCATAGACTTTAGCATTGCCAAACACAAGGACATCGCCATAAATCATAGCATTGTCAGACACACGGGCATCGCCAAACACACAGGCATTGTCATAGACTTCAGCATAGCCAGAGACAGTAGCATTACCAAAGACTTTAGCATTGGCAGAAACCAAAGCTTTGCTAGAGACAGTAGCCGTGTCAGCAACCCAGCCGCCACCATTCGAGTGCTGATGGGCTGCTACTGGACCTTTACCGTCTCCAAAATCATACTTGGTCATGTTCTTTGTTCCTATCTGCTTAACCATTATGATCAATATAACCAGCCAGCAAAATTAGGTACATGCTCCTGGTGAATAGCTGCTATGCATGCTAGAGCGGCTATTAACCCCCTGCCATTTCGAGGGCCAATTCAAGAGCCTTGGTCTTAACGTTACGGTTGAACCCGTACCAGGAAGAAGCCAAACGGCTGTCGGCACTACGACCAAGCAAGTGGTCGGTCATATAAGTTACGGAGTTGAAATTAGACCACCAAGTTCCGGCAGACATTTCGGCGCCGGGTTGAGTCTCAAGGATATCGAAAGCCAGCTTGGCATTCCGGCTGATCGCATTTGGATCATCCTTCTTGGAAGCAGTCGTCATGGGGAACACCTTCTTGAAGTATTCCATCGTCAAGTCATTCTTGGCAGTCTTCGAAGACAAGAACTCAGCCATCGTCTTGTACTTAGCAAGCTTTTCCTTGGCGATACCAAGCATCTCCTTGACATTATCACCATTGAACTGATTACGGTGGCTGATTTTAGCAAACCGTTCGACCTTGGTATTCAGCGACAGAGTAAGAGTGTTATTGCAAACCACTCGAATCGGAGTAAATCTAACATCGGTAGAGAACCCATACCGGTGGTTATTGGTGAACTGAAGATAAGACTCGACGGTATCATTACCATTCAGAGTAAAGCCATCCTTAATCTTAGCCAGGAACCAGACAATCTGACCACCAGCCAAAGAACCGGCGGTGTGCATTTCCATGTCACCTTCCATCACAAAGTCATTAAAGAACTCAGCAGCTTCACGATTCTGAACTTCATTCCAATCATCACTGACGATATCAAGAATCTTGTCATCGAACGATCGAACCAAAGCCGATCGACCAACATCTACTTGCTTACCACCAACAGTAGCATAAGCACGAACCTTTTCAACAGTCCAGTCAAGACCTGCTTCCTGCAGCATCTGTTCTGGGGTCAGGTCATTGTGGACCTTAACACCAAGACCATGCCAAGGAGTATCACCAGCATAAGCCATCTGAGCCTTGCCATTAACCATTTCGATATTGTGAGACATTTGAACTTTACCTTTATTTGATTGCTATAAGCAGATTATACCAAGATAATTTTATTGTGTCAACCGTTTTTTAGACTTAATCAGAGATATGCAAACTCATCTTCGTCTTCGTCTTCTTCGTAAGAGAAGAATTCGCTGGCTTCGGCCATTTCCTTGACCGAGCTTTCGCTCAACCAGTTCAAGCAAGCCTTGAGAACTTCGTCTCGATCGAGAATACCTTCTTCGATTGCATTCAGGATTTTGTTAGTGCACTCACGAACATGAATATACATTCACTTACTCTCCTTATTCATCATATGATCAATATAACCAGGCAGCAAAATTAGGTAAATGCTGGCTGGTGCATATCAGCTATTCATCCAAAGCGGCGGTGACTTCGTAAACGTCGACTCCATAGTACTCACCCGTGTTTGTTTCCGTAAACTTCAAAGCCGCAGTCTCGGCCAGTTGCCTGGAAGAATATACGCCCATGACTTCGCCAGGAACGAAATCCAACAAGCCAGCACAGTCGATAGTTCGGTTCTTATTGACTAGAAAGACGTTCATATTAGACTCCAAAAACCTTGATCATTACCAAGACGGATACGCCAAGGATGACAATATACATCAAGATCGATAGGAGCATGGCCGAACCATGCTTATAGTCGTCAGGGGTAAGTCCATCCTGATCGATCAGCATCTGCATTCCCTTATTCCATTATGATCAATGTATCATGGGTCCAAAATTAGGTAAACAGACTTGATGCATAGCTCCTATGATACCAGATTATAGCATCATCCAAGTTCACATTTTGATCATCGGGAGAGCAAAGCTAATGATATCAACCACTTAAGCAAATATGACTATCTAACCATATCAATGGCTTGACTTGAAACAGCGTCTCTCGCGCTGCTAGACCTCATCAGGTTGATAGATCTACCTTAAAGCGAGACGAGAGAGCTCTGGCGATCCAAACTATTTTCAAAAAACTTAAAATAAATTGCCCAACCTTTTCAACCACTTGGGCCTAAGCCATTGATATTGTTGCTGTTTACCTAATTTTGGACCCATGATACATTGATCATAATGGTTAAGCAGATAGGAACAAAGAAGATGATCTAGATCGTCGATGATGTATAGCTCCTATGCACTAAGCAGCATGTACCTAATTTCGCCAGCCGGTTATATTGATCATATGATGAATAAGGAAACTAACTGATGCCTCGTGGCGTATATGTCCGCAAGAACTCCAATGTCAAGACCAACACCGGCATGAACAAGATCATGCACGTGCAGGTTCCTGTGATCGTCGAGACCGATGAGCAAATCGAGGCTAAGCTCACTGAGCGCTTTGAGGTGCTCGAGGAGATGGCTCAGGCTGCGGTTGATGGCGACATCCGTGCCTTGATCGTGTCCGGTCCTGCCGGTCTTGGTAAGTCCTACACCGTCGAACAGGTGATCACGAAGGCAGACATTTCGGAAGAAAGCATTGTTAAGGGTTACGTCAAGGCGACTGGTGTTTATAAGTTGCTGTATCAGCACAAGAACCGCGGCGATGTCTTGGTGTTCGATGACGCTGATACTGTGTTCTTCGATGACATTTCTCTTGGCTTCTTGAAAGCCGTGTTGGACTCCAGTGATCGTCGTAACGTCTGCTATCGTGCCGAATTTAGCCTGATCGATGAGGAGACTGCCGAGCGTTTGCCCAAAAGCTTCCAGTTCGATGGCACGATCATCTTCGTGACTAACTTAGATTTCGATGTCATGATCGAACGTGGCCACAAGCTGGCTCCTCACCTGCAGGCACTTGTTTCACGTGCGCACTATATCGACCTGGCTATGAAGAATGCGCGTGACTACCTGATGCGCATCCGGATGGTGATGAAAACCGGCCTGCTGGATAAGACCGGCATGGATCAGGCAGCTCAGGCCGATGTCATGGACTTCATCGAGGAGAACCATATGCAGCTGCGTGAGCTGTCTCTTCGAATGGCTCTTAAGATCGCTGCTCACCGTCGCAAGGGTGGCAATTGGAAGCGTAGTGCCCGTGTTACCTGCATGAAAGCAGCGTAACATTAGCTAACGTTGTTAAAGAACGTATCATGGCCATATGCATAGCTGCTATTTGGTCTGACCCTAAGTAATAAGTAATAAGTAATAAGGAATATAATATGATCGAGATCGGTAATAATTTGACCAGCATCATCTATGCGGTGCTTGGTATTGCATTCCTCTATTTCGTTTGGTTCAAATAGATGAGCGAGAGAGAGAATATAAATCACAATACGAGGATAATAATATGAATATCGCCGCCGCTGCCGCCGTCCGCCTGACGTTCGGCATTGGTCTATTCGTTTACTGCGAAGGTGAGTACCTATAATGAATGAAAAAGAAGTGATTGTTCGTATCGCAAATAAAGTCTCACAACTTCGTATCGATATTCTGAAGGAAGAAGGATTGCAGCCAGATGTCGCGCTGGCTATTGGATCGGCGATGTTGTCCGAGGCAGAATTCCTCTATCGATCCGTCCTAGGACCCAAGAATACGGCACAACTTTTATATATTGCGGCAGATGAAAATGCCACTCGATCCGCGGATGATATCACGTAAGACATAGGAACTATGCAGGTAGGAGCATGTACCTAATTTTTAGGCCATGGTATTCTCCGCTGTCTCACATCAACCCAGATTTAATTTTAATTGATTTAAATCTAAATTATGATCCACGTAGATATTACCAACAACTGTTACAAATACAACAATTGTTGTGCCTGAGGCGTTTAATTTACCGTTGATTTATGCTCTGGGACTTCGAATACCTGGGCCCAGCGGTTACTCTTCCGGAAGAATAAGATAATGGAAAATATATACGATCATTTTGAGAACACCATCAAGGAATATTTTGGCGAACGAATGAAGACAGATGAAGAACTATGTCGCAAAATCTGGTCTTCTCTTGCTAATGTAGATTGGTATTATATTGGTGAGCGGCCATTGCTACTACAAGTGTCGTATTCTTTTCGAGCGGCTGGTGGAATGATTGCCAATATCATCGAGAGGGGTGACTACATGGATTGGTATTGTAGTGGACCAGATGGAATTGTCAACAATGAATTCCGCTATGCTATGAGGAAGGTTGGATATCTGGCTGATGATGTTGGTATGCTCTGTGATGGGCCGGGTTGTATTGAAAAAGCAACATGTGGCTGGCCTGATGAAAATGGTGGACCATATCGTAACACATGCTATAAACACTATAAGATGCACAATAAATAAAGGATAATTAAATATGAAAAACGTTATCGATGTGACTTTTACTTTCTCTCGGTGTGTTCTGGAAGATGGATACAAGCGAGATGTAGAAAACTTTACTAACACATTCGAGCATAATGATGAAGATACCTATGGAAATTTACTGGAGAAATTTCAGATTATGCTTCAGGCTATAGGATACGAGCTCGGAGATAATCGTGTGATGATCGTAGATCCTAGTGAAGTTATTACTGATATTACCAATGTAGTCGAATTCTTTCCTAAGGATGATGAATAATGGTTGAAGCAGATAATGTGCCTTTTGGTAAGTCCGAGTTGGTGATGGCGCCATGGGGAAAAGAAAATGCTCACACCTTCTTGATGCCGAGCTGGAATGGTAAGACTAAATATGCTGTAGTCATGCAACCCGTCAATAATAAACCGGTTCGCTGCAGCGTTTTTAAAGTTGACACCTGACTTTTTCTAGTATAGAATACACTTAATGGCCACGTGGTCCAATTGGATAGGTCAAGCGCCTTCTAAGCGTTTCGGTGCAGGTTCGAATCCTGCCGTGGTCGCCAAGCTTTGGCCCCAATCATACTTTCGAAGACAGTGAGGGTCTCGCTAAGATGCAAGACCGAATCAACAATGGTCTTCGTTTGTTTGGCAAATATTATCGGAATCTTTGGTCATGACGATATTCACTAGAATCACCTATGGAACATTACTATATGTCTTGGCTTTGTTTCCAATCATGTTCGCAGTAATTTTAGTGGAAAAGTGGTGGATGGCACCTATCATCTACTTGTTGATGACGATTGGAGATGTATTAATCAAGATATCATTTAAGTTATTCAAGGGTGCAAAATGATCGAAACTAAATTTAAGACCTTCTTCACAGATGTGGATAAGCTATGTGAAGAACTAGATATGGACTATATCGATGCAATTCTTCATTGGTGTGAGAAGCATGACTTTGAAATCGAGAGTGTAGCCGGTGCTATCAAAGCCAATTCTGTTCTTATGTCTAAACTACAGATGCAAGCCGAGAATCTCAACTTCCTGAAGAAGACCGGGGCAAGACTGCCAATATAACATGACACCATTTGAGACTTACTGCCAATATTTGGCGCTTAAACAGCACTTCAACTCAACTTACAACTACGTGACCTACAATGGCAAAATTGCTGCCACACGTAGTTCTTTTGAGAAAAGAAAAGATCGTTTCTTCTTTGAGAAGTTGGCGAAACACGAAGATCCTAAATCATTCCTCATTGCTAACTTCTTGAACAACCCGAAAGGTTGGATCAAAGAACTTGCATATGGTGATGAAGCCAGGATCAACTATGAAAAGTGGCTAAAAAATCACCAGTCACTTTCATATCTATTCCAGAACGAAGTCAACGAACTTGACTCTGACTTCAACTCTAATTTCACCATGGAAAACAACTCACATCCGAATGCCGTGAGGCTGTATCTCGGAAAGAGTATATCGCTGGAAACACTTTGTATTCTATGTGATATGACTGGCTGCCTTCGCCACTGGAAGAAGCATTGCGGCGATCCTATCTTAGAAGAAACGATCTTCAAGATTGAGAAATACCTTCCATTCCTGCACTATGATAAAGAAAAAGTACGCAACATTCTTGTTGACATTTTTTCAATGTGATGTTATAAATAAGCTTGGACGCATACAGTCCAAACAATAGTCATACTAAAAATATATGAAATATACGGAGAATATACATGTCTAATTTTTCACAACTCAAGAAGACTTCCGGTAAAGCTGCTCTCGAAAAGCTTACTCAGGAACTACAGAAAGTCACAGGTAACCAAGATTCTGGTGGCTCAGATGATCGTTTCTGGTATCCTGCTGTAGATAAGGCTGGTAACGGCTATGCGGTCATCCGCTTCCTCCCACAACCCGCAGATGAAGATGTCGCCTTTGTTCGAATTTGGGAACATGCGTTCAAGGGTCCAACCGGTAAGTGGTATTTTGAGAAGTCTCTGACTACGATTGGCAAGAACGATCCGGTGTCAGAACTAAATTCGGTTCTCTGGAATTCTACTAACGACGACAACTCTCCAGCTCGTAAGCAGGCTCGCGAACAGAAGCGTAAGCTTGGTTATATTGCCAACATCTATGTGATTCAGGATCAACAGAATCCTGAGAACAATGGTAAGGTGTTCCTCTTCAAGTTCGGTAAGAAGATCTTCGATAAGCTGACTGATGCTATGAAGCCTCAGTATGCCGATGAAGATCCTTTGAACCCGTTTGATATGTGGGCTGGTGCCAACTTTAAGTTGAAGATCCGAAACGTTGAGGGCTATCGTAACTACGATAAGTCTGAGTTCGCTTCTCCTTCTCCATTGTTTGAAGATGACGATGAGCTCGAAGCTATTTGGAAGAAGGAGCATTCGCTGAAGGCATTCATCGATCCGGCTTCTTTCAAGCCATACGACGAACTAAAGACCAAGTTGAATATGGTTCTTGGTCTTGATAATTCTCCGGCTGCTTCTCGTGTTCAGGCTGCAGTTACTCATAAGAAGATCGAAGAAGGTCTTGATGATGAGATTCCTTGGCACGAACCTAAGACTCAAAAGTCAACTCCGGTACCATCAACATTCGATGATGCCGATGACAAGGACTTGGATTTCTTCAAGAATTTGGCTGATCGATAAAGAAAAGGGGAGCGAAAGCTCCCCTTTTTTATGCTCTTTGCTGTAGTCCTGAACTAGTCCAGACCTGTTCCATTTCAAACCACCTAGCATAATTTACCGGTGCATGATCTGGTTCAACGTTTCCTGGTTCATGTGGATCAATAGGTGGAGCCATAGATCTATGGGGTTGTACAGTCTGTGCGGAGTTGTTGTTAACTACTACTGGAGTAACGTTATTCGTTTGTCTAGAAGTCATCTCCCTTGCTTTAGAAGCCTGGCTAACGGCGCGGCCCGTAGATGGCATATTAGATACCATCGATTTCACATTGACTTGTTTAGTAAATTTTTCCATTACCCATTGTGGATATTCTGTACCATCATGAATGCCCATTCTGATCATGTTGATTTGTTTATCAGATAGATCTTTATCAGGTCTGACTATTTCATTAGCAATGGCTATTTCTGTTTTATTTGAAGATGCATTATTGATAGAAGATGCATTTACTTGTGTAGCAGAACTTGTAGTTACTGCTCCTTTGTGAATAGAAGCAAGTTTAGCAGCATATTCAGGATCCGTTGCATAACCTGTTTTACCCTGTGCCAATATAGCTTCTTCTGTAGATCCAGCTGCCAATACATCTTTATATCTAGGATTTTGTTGTAAGAACTTGATATAGTCTTCGGCTGATTCTGATATGTTATTATATTTTCTAAATCCTTGAGACATACCAACTTGCTTACCATTAACAAATTCTGATGTCTGCGCATCAACGGTTCCGGCGGGACCTTGACCTTTAATACCAAAGGCATTATTGCCTACCATATGCTTACCAAAGCCAGTCTCCAAGCTAGTCTGAGCTGCTCCAAGTCTAGCTATAGCTTCCGGATTCTTTATTCCTTGCTTTACGGCTGCTTCGTAAAGAGATTTATACATGGTATTGTAATATTCTTGATTTGACATATTAAGTACAGTTGCAGTTACTGCACCGCCAGCAGCGCCAGCAATTGCACCGGTGACCGCACTTTTAGCTGTAGAAGTAGCAGCTGACGTTGCAGTAGAAGCTAATTCAGCTGCTGTTCCAGAAGTAGCAGCTGACGTTGCAGTAGAAGCTAATTCGGCTGCTGTTCCGCTACCTTTACTTGTTACAGAAGGGATCGATGGTAATACAGGTTTACCACCTTGCTCTTGTTTTTCGAGTATATTCAATAGCTTTTTGTCGATCCTACCGAGTAGGTCTATAGCTAACTGCTGTTCTGATAAGGCCGAGGAAAGAAGTCTGTTGGTATTTGCAGACTCATCTATGACCCTCTGGCTAGTTGTAGATCTTTCTGTTGAGTTACTGTCGGCAGAAGTATCTGATTGTCTCCTGAGCTCTCCAAACAGCGGGAAAGCGCTATAGAACATGTCAGCTAAAGACCTGACCCCGCTCCTGAACACATTCATTAGGAAGTTACTATTTCCAGTAACTGGAGCCGGCTTACCTTTTACTTCCTTTCTTGCCGCAAGCTTTGATACCTTGACCTTTTTAGGCTTCTTTTTATCATCAACAACTAGTACACTGTCGGTAGGTTGAATCGCTTCTTCTTCCTTAGCTTCTCCCATTGCAGCAAGTATTTGAGCTCTTGCAGCTGGACTCAGTGCAGCTAAGTCTTCTTGATAGATCTGACCCGGTGGTGTTTTTGCCATCTTAGTAGTTTCCTAGTCCCATAATTCGTCTGTAAAGAGAAACCAATTCTTCTCTTTTGTCCTGTGCTGCCTGTTGAGCAGATGCCGTGTTAACGATTTGATTATTGTTTATGGTCATCTGAGTTGTGGTATTATTCGTAACGTTTGAAATTTCATCAGCCGTCGACTTTTGATTTAATTCAAAACCTTTTGCCGGTGTTGCTGGAATTGGTTTTACTTCTTCAGTCATAAAATATAATGATGGAGAAATCTGTCTATTGATATTTTCTTCTGACCAGCCTAAATGTTGTAAACCTACTCGACGCTGATCAATTAAGTTATTATAAGTCGACTTCTCATTTGCCAAGGTAGTAGTAAGCTTAGTTACCCTATTATTCGTAACGGTAATATATTGCTGACTATAGTTACTTGGATTCTTAGATATATTATCTAATTCTTCTTTAGCTTTTTTCAATTCGGTTTCATGTTGTATGATTTGAGGTCTAAGCTCTTGTTCTGTAATTGATGGAACATCATAACCCCTATCGGTATCGGAAGGTGTAATGATTATTTGAGCTGCTAGTCCAACAGGCCCAAAAGCAAGTTCTCCAGCAGCTCTTTTGATAGCAGTACTGAAAGCAAGTTCTCCAGCAGCTCCTTTGATAGCAGTACTGGACAAAGTCTTGCTTACACCAGCTACATCAGCAGCACTGGTAGCACCTAATCTATCTCCTGCAACAATACTAGCATCATTTGCTGCTGTTGGTAGTTTATCAATGGACTTGACTGGTTTGTATGGTTTCAGGTCTTCCGGGATTGTTGCATTATCATTAGCCGGGTTTGGAAGCTTAGCTGTTTCTTTAACTTCCGGAATATTCTCAACTACAGGTTCTTCTATAGTTGGCTTATTATCGGGGTTTGTTTCGGCTTTGGGTTTTTCTTCCGCCTCTCCCGGTGCTGGTTTAGCTCTAGATACATTCTTTTTAGTCAAACGATTGTATAGCTTCTTTAAACCAAGCGCGCCTAACATACCGCCCATTCCATCAATCGCACCCATGAGAATATTCGAGAGTCCGCTTCCACCAAGCCCTAGATCACTATCTTCTATGAGTGTGAGTGTTCTCAAGATCCTAGTAAGGAGCTCATTTTCCTGCTTTGCTACAAGTAAAGTCTTTTCCAACAAAATATTCGTTTCAACCATGCTCTGAGCAGCAGACTGCATACTCCCACTTTTAGAAGAACGGGAGTAATGCTGCTTAGATGAGAATATCGGAAAAGCTTTTTTGAAAGGTGAAGCAAGACCACGAATGGCAGAACGACCCATCTGTGTGGCAGCACCGACTCTTGGTAATGTTGCCATTAGTTAATCTTTGCTAGTTTCTCTTGACCACGAGACCAAGCAGATACACCTACTACCGCAGCGAAAGCTGCGTGAATAAGACCACCATTTGAAAGAGTCAAGGCTGCCCATGGATGATATGCTATTGGAAATATAATGAAATCGAAAAAACAAATCAACATCCAGAGCCAAGCCATACCTGGACGCCAGTAAGACTTCATCCAATGCTCTTCTTCTTTATTGATTTGTTCATCGACGACCTTTTCTTCCACGCGAGTCTCTAACTGCACGGCGATAGCTTCTTGTTCGATGACTTCATCTCTTGATGTTTCAGAAACCATCATAACAGGTATGGAAACCGGTGCATTTGGATTCACGGTCGCAGGCTTTGGAATTGGTGGAAGACCATTGATCTCCCTTACTTCATCCATTGCCGGCTTCCTTGGTGCAGAATCGTCATTGATATCTTTGATAACGAATTTAGCCATTTTGATGTTGCTTCCTTTGCTCTTCTAGTTCCCTTAAATAATTAAGCAACATTTCGATGTAGATATCACGTTCAAATGGGATCAGGTTTTCTATTTCAGTTATCGAGTACTTATGATGTTGAATCAATGAAAACGTAGAGACATAGTAATTCTCTAGCGTGTTATGACTCAAACCAACGTAAAAAAATCATTTAACGTATTAAGCTCGATTACTCGAACATTACCGTTTTTGTTGTAATAACTTATTGTGTGATTTAGCTTAGGCACATTATTCATGAAGTTTAAGATCTTCTCATAGACTTTTGGATCCAGTTGATCCATGAATTCTTCTAGCTCTTCATTAGTATTTTCAGATGCATCGAAGACGTCTTCACCATTGTAGATCTTATCGATTGATCTGAGAATAAGCTCAAAGTATTGATCATCACCAGCATTGAAGAATTCTTTATCATCAAAGATTCCTGCCATCGGATACTTCATCTTAATACCCATCTCTTCATTGATCTTAATGACATCGCTAATTCCTTCCGGAAACTTAACTTCTATCTGCGATAGGTCAATTTCAAAGTCATAAATCTGGCCATCTTCATTGTCACGATAAGACACTTTAGAAATATTATTCACGGAAACCGATCTAAGTTGAAGAAACAAGTATTCCATGTCAAATGTGGTTAGTTTGTCAATGTCAAATGAGTCGGAGATACTACAATTATTGATGACCTGTTTGATGGCCCTGAAAATCTCAGTCGGATCTTCAGTAGTCTTTGACATTAGAAGTAATTTCTCTTCTTTAACGAGAAAGGGTCTGAATAGTTCTTTCTTCTTTGTGGAAGGTACTACAAACTCATGGGTTGGGTAGGTTATCTTAGGAAGCATTATTTAAACTCCAATTATCCGTATGTTGTGATTGTAGGATTGTCTATGTAGAAATCTGTGTATGCTAGTGTTACGGAAACTTTAACTAGAGAGCTTTTATTTTCCCAGCTTAGCGGGATATCATTTACCGCAATAGGATATGCTTCTTTAAACACTACCGTAACAACTGGCTCGTCGGGTATAGAAGAGTTGGTTCCCGGAGTTCCAGTATAAGTGCCTTCATTGTTATAAACTGAAACAAAAATATCGGTAGCATAATCATCTTTATAAGCCACTTCATAACTAGAAATTAGACCCATTGAAGGTGCACCATGATCGAATATAGAATTCATCCATGAAGTCATATATTGATATATTCTACCTTTGTTGTCTTCCAAAAACGTTACATTTAAGTCAGTAAAATTTATATTGGTTGGAAACTTCTGCTGAATACCAAGGCCATAGCGATGATTATTGAATACTTCAAGCGAAGCACCGGGTAACTTAACTTCTTCTGCTCTAAACTGTAGAAATCCATTTGTTAAATAGTCACCTGAAATGTATTGAGGTTGAGGAACTCCTCTACCGTTTAGACTAGGGGGCATAATAGTAACTACGAACTTATTGTTCTGAAGTACACCGCCTCGAGAAATATTATCCCTAAAGTCTTGTATATTGAAACCTGTCTGCGAAGTCATTAGAACATTCCTTGTGAGTCTTTCCAGACTTGCTGAGTAGTTGCTTTCTGGAACTTTTCGGTTGGTAGCATAAGCGCTGCATCCCAGTTCCTAGGTTCAATATTTAGATATTTGCTTCTGACATGACCCCAAAGATAATGTTTAATGCATGGCTTAAAGTACTTGTATCTAGAAGCGGATGACAAAATTGAATAAGAGATGTTCAGCTTTGTAGTATCATCATATCTGTTATTGTTTATAGTTTGATAAATGGCATCCATCAACTTAGCTCTTAGCATGTGAGGTAGGTAATGCATGTTGATGCCTAAGAATCCGTCGCTCTTAAACTCGATAGGAAATACGAGAGGAAAGGTATCATAGTACGGGAGCTTTTGCTTGTGCTTCGGATCATAGAAAAACATGTACATCCGGCCAATATCATTGGCCATAATCTTATCCTTGATGTTTTCCTTGTCGGTCATCATCCTTTGTCGATTCACAGAAGTTACTTTTTCTGCTGCATTTCTGTACCAATTGCGGGAATCACGCTGGCGAATCGTATCGATGCTAGCTAGTTTACCTTGGTTGGCGATCTGCGTGAAAATATACGCGGTCATTATACGATTCCTAGTTCTTTTTCAGTGAAGATCTCGAATACGAAACCTCTATCTTTAGCGAATTCTTGTGCGGCTTTCCACTTAGCTTCATTAACACCCCATGTCATTACTTCTCTAATATATTTTTTAGACTTAGTTTTTCCAGCCTGTACTTTAGGAGGAGTGGTCTGCGACTTTGGTTTTACCTCTATCAACATGTGCTTCTTATTTCCATTTGGTTCTTGAACACACACCGTGAAATCGATGAAATAACGATGTACCCTTCCATCTATTGGTGATCGATATGGTATCACTGTAGTTTCAGAACTCCACCATAATACATTTGGATTCGCATCCAACCTTATCATAAGCTTAAGTTCCCAACTAGATCTATAGACGATATCAGCGGCATCTCCTCGATACTTTTTGGGGTTTTTACATTTGAACTTTCCTTGGTAGTAAGCCATCATGCCCCATCGATATAAATAATTCAAGACTATTTATTAGAGAGAACAAAGCAATGTCTGGAGCATTAACAACATCGAACATTATAGGAGCAACGGCCGCTGCAGCGGCCGTTGCCACAGCTGCCGCTACACAAGTTGTTGCAAGCCGAACCCCGCCGCCAGCCATCAATCCAAATGTTACTTTAGTATTCCCAAATGATTTGATTCAAGCAAATCGTGGTTACTATATGAACATAAGATTTCAGCAATATATCAAAAGATCACAGTCGAATTCTGCTGTTGTTTCTTCTCAAGGAGGCATTAAACTTCCTCTACCCAATCATCTAATAGATAATAAAAGTGTTGAATATACACCAAGCGATTTAAATCCACTAATTGGCGCAATTGTGGATACCGTAGCACAAGCTTCATCTGATATGAATCAATTATCTAATGCAGGATTTTGGGGTGAACAACTCGTCAAATTTGGATCTCAGTTCGGCGCGGCCGTAGCACAAACTTCTTCCATAGGAAGAAATTTACTTGGTGCTACAAGTATTTTAACTGGCACATCATTCAATCCATATCAATCTTTGCTCTTTAGAACTCCGGTTTTTAGAGAACATACGTTTAATTGGAAGTTTGTACCAAAGAATCAAAAAGAATCCGATGATATAAGATCTATCATTCAATATTTACAAGTAAACATGCTTCCTGATATCAATTCTGTTGCAGGTTCTTCTTTATTTCAATTCCCCAGCATATTAAATATTCAGTTATATCCAGCTGCCGAATATCTTTATAGCTTTAAACCATGTGTGTTAAGAAATGTTACAGTCAATTATGCCCCTCAATCTACTCCGGCCTTTTATAGGGGAACGAGTGCCCCTGCCGCAGTAGAAATTAGTATTCACTTGGCAGAAATCGAACTATGGACTAGAAGGGATTATCCAACATCTCTTGTTGGCAATACTTCAGGTAATTTATTACCGGTTTCACTAGGAAACATTTTAACTCCCGTAGTAGAAGCTTCTACAAATCAAAATGGCTCTATCAACGTTCCTGGTGGTACATAATCAAATGACCGAAAGATATTTCGAGAAATTCCCTACTATAAACTACGCTAACACGGTTGCTGTAAACATCACAGAACGCACCAAAGTGCTTAGTTCTGCTTTCGCTAATCCGTTTAATTATTACAGGTATGATGTAGTTAATAACGAAAGACCGGACACACTGGCAAATCGTTTCTATAACGATGAATATATGTCTTGGATCTTATACTTGACAAATAATGTTTCAGATCCTTATTATGAATGGTATATGGATCAGCAGACGTTTAGTAATTTTATTACTCTGAAATACGGTTCTCTACAGCTTGCATCTTCTAAAATAGCATTATACCGTAATAATTGGTATCAGAACATTGACCCATACTCGATTTCTTATTACAATGCTTTAACACCATCGCTTCAGAAATATTATGAACCAGTATTGCCCAGCGATGCTTATGCCACATCACCCATGGCTTATAGAAGAAAGAGAGAAGATTGGAAGATCACTACCAATTCGATCGTAAACTATGGAGTGGCAAATGGTTCATTCAATAATGACGAAATAGTAATGGTTAATTTCGATGGTGCGCACACCGGTCAAGGGCAGGTCTGTTTTGCTAACTCATCGAGCGTTTCACTTCAGCACGTCTCTGGTTACACTACCGGTATAACCATCACAGGATCTAGTTATCTTTATGGCACAGAAAGCCAAACTAACACTGTATTCACTGCAGCAACAACACTCGTAAACAACATAGTGCCTGCCGAATCTTCTTATTGGTCCCCTGTTTATTATTACGACTATGAACAAGAACAGAACGAAGCCAATAAGTCCATCGTAGTACTTAATCCACAGTACACCGCGCTGATGGCAAGCCAACTTAGAAGTCTATTGAAATAATGTCCGGATCAATAATGGCTGGTAACTTAAATATCAAGAGCTTAGTGGTAATATCTCCTCGTGGGACTTACATTATACCGCCATCTCAGACTTCTCTTTCGATTTATGAAAGCATCTTTACACCGGGTATAGTTTGTGATGCTACAATCGTCGACTTCAAAGATGCACTGGGTCAGATGATCATGACCGGAGATGAGTTCTTACTCGTTTCACTTGAAACACCGGTCAGTGGCACGACAATCGACTATGTGTTCCATGTAGATAATCTAACGAATGTTCAATCTGTCGGTGCACAAAAGGTCAAAACTTATACACTGACTTGTGTCTCAGAAGAAGCCATGACTTCAAAGATCAATTTTGGTAAGGGCTATAATGATCTGTGTTCTAATATCATAGCCGATATCCACAAGAACTATCTAAAGAGCGGTAAACAAATCATAACCGAACCAACCGTAGGTCAGCAGAACATAGTCATTACACCTAGGACAGGATTTGATGCTATTAGGTTGGTCAAGACCAGATCGGTATCTTCTGTTAATAAATCTTCTCTGTACACCTACTTCGAGACCAGACAAAACAATGCTTCTGTGTTTAAGTTCGTTACCATCGAATCACTGTTTAAGAACAGCATCGTAAAAAGTTTCAGACAGGCTGATACACAAGGCATCAACTCGAAAGCAAGAGATGATGATAATATCTTGGCTTACAAGGTGGTCAATCAATTTTCTGCTACCGAGAAGATCACTCTTGGTGGAGCTAGGAAGATTGTCGATTTAGATGGTACCACACAAATCTATAACTCGAAAATAGTAAACACTGTCGATACGAACTATGCTGATGGTGGTTTATCTATCGCTTCTGCTACTTCGAATGTATTCACACAAGCTTATACTTCGGCCAATCCGATGCTAACTAGCTTTTATGTAGACAACTTTGTTAGACCGCAGAACAACATACCTCAGTACAGCCCTGATCAACAGGCATATGCCTCTTTAATGCTTCAGAATAGTCTTAAAATCAGAGTTCCAGGAGATCTGGTGCTAACCGCCGGTTCTATGATTAATTGTACTATCATTGATAAAAACGAGTTAAACATCAAAGAAGACCCGCTGCTTTCCGGCAAGTTCTTGGTCGCCAGAATCCATCATAAGATTGGTAGGATCGAAGAAAGCCCAAGGTATACATGCGTAATGGAACTGCTTAAGGGCAAATATAATGAGGGCGTATAATGAATAATCCTTCTCACAAAGTTTATGGTTGGTGGATAGGTGTAGTTGTAGACGTAAAAGATCCGTTCGAATCAGGACGTGTGAAGATCAGAGCTTACGGCTTACACGATGATAAAGTCAACATCCCCGATTCTTCTCTTCCATGGGCTCTGACAGTTCAATCAGTCGATTCTGCTGCAATTGGCAAGATTGGTACTGCAGCTGTAGGGTTAGTTGTTGGTTCCAGGGTAATTGGTTTCTGGGCTGATGCCGATCACCAGCTTCCAATCGTCTGGGGTTCCATCGGTAAAGCCGGTGATCCAATTGCAGGTCAGTTAGAATTCGGTGCACCAAAGGTAGATCCATTACTAGGTAGTGCACCTGCTAGATCTAAAGGTTCAATGCAGTACCCCAACAATCCATATACCTATTTGTTCGGTTCTCGTACTCCTATCTCATCGATTGATTCTGGCGCAGCTAACATCTTTAGTGTATCTGATACTACTGGTGTGAATACTTCTACAGCCGTAATGAAGGATATGAGGTTTGCTACTAATCCGACTATCGGCAATCAGTCTCCGAATAACAATTGTCCTATCAGCAAAATGCTAAGTCAGATCGATCCTCTTGGTATCAACTCATCTCTTAAGTGCTTACCATCTGCTTTCGACTTACTCAAGGCCCTCTTAGATCTAGCTACGAATCTGTCTAAGGCTTTCATTGGTATGATAGCTGCTGCTATAAGAAATGCGATTCTAAAGTTAATGCAAAAGCTGGGCTTGCAGAAAGTTCTTACGATTCTGAACCAAGTAGCTCAGACGATTGGTAATGTTAAAGGTCTACTCGATCAACTCCTCGCTCAAGCTTGCGGCATCAATGCAATTACCATGGGCGTATTCAACACTGTGGACATGGCCCTGGCCACTGCAATGAATGCCATCAATACCGCTGCGGGTATTATCTATAGCTTCCCTGCTGCTGTTGCAAACCTCTCCGGTGATGCCGCTAGTGCGTTGCTTAACAGCGTCGTTACTTACCCGCTCGCTTCGATAGCTACTGCTTTCACCGCTGCACCTCCATCCGTTTCTACCGCTGCTCCAAGCAATTATGTTAGAAAGTATAGTTCATCTGATCAGTATCCAGGTTATATTGTATGGGTCGATCCAAACGGTAGTGGAGCTCCAGTATATACACCTAGGAATGGTGAACCTAACTTCATTTCTGCTTCTCAGCATTCTTCTTATGTAATGGAAAATGCTATCCTTGGTCCATTAGAAGCTGGTATCCTAAGCGGTAACTTAACAGGCGCTACATTCTCGACGATGCTATCCAATGCAGCACAGGCCGGTAAAGCTTTGGCAGTGTCTATGCTCTTAGGAGCCGGATTCAATTTGGCAGCTGGTCTGGCTTCTTCTGCTACTTCTGTTCCAGCGATAGCAAATGACCTGGTCAATGATAACATCATGATAGCTTCTGCAGCAAGTGTGGTACCTGATGCTACTAGAGCTGTAAATAAGTTCATACAAAACCAGGCCCTCGCAGTACAGAAGTCAATAAGAATGAGGATGATGGTATCGAATACGCCGGTCCTACCCGGTTCTTGCACGATCTAAGGAAATATTATGACAGACCAGCGTTACTCTAATTCTACCTTTCAAGTAGAATACCCTTACAATAAATCTACTATCACTAGAAGCGGTCATGAAATAGACATCAATGATACACCAGGACATGAGAGTCTTAGATTCATGCATACCCGTGGCACCGGTGTAGAGATAAATGAAACAGGTGGCTGGAGTCAGGTAGTAGCTGACAATGCAACTAATTACTTCAAGAAAGGCTTGACCGAAACGGTAGAAGGTCATAAGGACGTAAAGATTGCCGGCAACTTAAACTCTAATGTAGATAATTCCATTAATGATGTCACCGGTGGTGATAGGAATATGGCTCAGGGTGGGTCTTTGATCATTGCTACAGGAGGTACAAGACTCGATCATGTGAGTGATGACATGACAGTAACAATCGATGGCACTCACACGGTGGCAATCGCAGGAGATGCATCTTATAGCACAACTGGCGATCATGTCAGCTTGGTAAATGGTACTAAGAAGGAGATCTTATCGGAAGTGCAAACCACTGCCACCGGTAACATAGAGATAATAAATACCGGAAATGTTTATAGAATCAAAACCGGAACATTTATAGTAGAAGCTGATGCTATCATTCTGAAGACTTCAACCGGTGGTCAAATAAGTCTTGGGGCATTGATTTCTCTGTTGGCTCCTGGAGCTGTTTCTATCACGGCTGGTCTAAGAGCTTCTATTACTGCTGCAGATGTAAGCATCACTGGTCCGGCCGGCATCAACTTGAATAATAACTTATAATGACACAAAAAGCCATACTTAGAGCTACAGTTGATATCACAGGTGGATTAAACCTCACTGGCTCTCCAAATGTTTTCATTAATGGTAAGCCGGTAGTCAGAGTAGGTGATCAGGTTGCGGTTTATGGCACACATGGAACAGGCATAATGGCTACCGGTTCCGGAACAGTATTCGTAAATGGACTTGCAGTATGCAGGGTCGGTGATACTTCCACAAATGGCGGCACTGCAGTACTCGGAGCAGCTGCCACAGTCTTTACTTCATAGGAATAACCGATGGCACAAAGAGCAGACTTAATCACACAAACGACTAAGAAGCCAGACTTATTCTCTGACTTTTTAGATGACTTCTCCCCGCATCCACTTACCGGTGACATAGTCAGGGCTAGGAATGAGAATTCGATTAGACAGTCGGTAAAGAACATTATTCTAACCAACATCGGCGAGCGTCTATTTCAGCCATTTATTGGATCTAATGTGAACTTAGCTCTGTTCGAACCAGATGATCAGGTTCTAGTGAATGAATTGATGTATCACATTCAAACCGCTATTAGTAACTATGAGCCAAGAGTTGCAATAAACAACATTGCTCTTCTACCAACTCAAGATTATAATGATATCTCTCTAAACATAGTTTACACCATAATAAACAGTCAGACTCCTCAGAATTTGAATCTCATTTTAGCTAGGGTGAGATAAAAAAAGCCCGCTAGGAGTAATCCCGGCGGGCTTCTTCTTTTATGTGGTAATGTGCAATCTATCCTTCTCGATAATATAGTCTTTTACTAGATCACTTCGAAGAATGTCGTTCTTATCAAATTCAACGAACTCGAAGCTTCTGATGTTCTTAATAATCTTCATAAAGCTAGGTAGACCGTTCTTGTCTTTTTCATAAGTGAAGTCTGTCTGAGTGAAGTCGCCACAGAATATGATCTTACAATTTCGACCGACGCGTGTAATGACCGAGTCTAGTTCATGCAGAGTGCCGTTTTGCATTTCGTCAACTAAAATGATGCAGTCATTCAGTGTGATACCGCGGATGAACGATGTGGAGATGAACTCGATAAGCCCCCTGTTCTTTAGGGTTTCATAAGCATCTCCTCTGCCAAACAGCTCTGAACTGATAGCATAATATGGTGCTTCATATACTTTAGTCTTTTCTTTATTACTACCGGGTAAGAAACCCATGTCCCTGGTTGGGACTACTGATCTTACGATATAAAGCTTTTTGAAGTCTTCAGAACCATTCATGATCTCATTTAAAGCAAGATACATTGAGATGAAGCTTTTACCGGTACCAGCGATGCCATGTAGCATCAAGTGTTTATTATTCGCATAAGCATCAAATGCTAGTTTTTGGTTTTTTGTCTTTGGGTCAACTCGCTGTAGATTAAAGCTCATCTTCTCTTTAGGTGAATTTTGTCCTTTAGATTGTTTTGCTTGCTTTTGTCTTTCGACTCTTTTTTCTTTTCTCGTGGGTCTTTCAGTTGACATATAGACACTTTCTTGCTAGGAACGGTGTCCTTAGAAAGTGTTAACAGTCGCTTTAGTTAAACCTTTGGAATGAGCTTTTTTAATTTCTTTGAGTCTATCTCGAAACGCATCATCAGGCTTACGAAGACCTAAGCGAATGGAATCACCGATCGCAGGAGCACCATTGATAAGTTGTTGAATGTGTGGATTAGTCTTTAGATACTCCTCCAGTTCTGATATAGACATGAAGAGGACCTCCTCTTCGGAAGTATTTAGGTTTTCAAAACGATAGTGAGGCATTAGTCGTAGTCCTCTTCAAGTTCCATTAGTCGACCGATGTCCTTCGATCGAAGGACATTAGCCATTTGCTTTTGTTTGCGACGTTCTTTAACGTCTTTGTAGTCATCATGGTCGAATTCGTTGTCTTCATCATCTGCCCAGCGACCAGACTTAAAACCTTTTTTAGACTTAGACATGTTATGCAATCAACCCCGGAAATGCTTTTTGTACAATGTGTTTAGTAAGACCAGCAACCGGTGAAGTCTTTTCCTTAGCTGCTAAGATGACCTTCGCATCGTTTTCATGGACGGATTCAAGAAGCTCAATAAACAACTGCTCTCGTCGTGTCTGCTTCAAAGTAGAATGACCACCTTCGATGAAAAGATACATCTTCCTAATATCAGAATGCAAGACATTATGTGTTTCTGGAGCATCGGTAGGCTTATAAGGCGGCGCGCCTTCTGGCAAGGCCCACTTAATTCGATCATCGAAAGCACCTTGCAAAATAGTAAGAAGAGCCGGGCATTGGAGCTTCTGAAGTATCAGCACCTTTCCCGCTTCGTCTGGTTGCTTAGATACTAATTTCAGAATTTCTGATACTCCGAGGTTCATACGAACTCCTGCATTGATTCAATTAAGATCTTAAGTTTGTTGTTGATGAAATAGTTTAGCAGGTCCTTAGACTTCTTACCGGCCTGTGAGTTATAGCTCTCGAGGATGTTTTCAGAGACTTCCTTCGGAATCATGGTCAGGTCGATCAGCTTCTTATTACGCATGTAGTTACGCGAGACCTCAGCGGTCATGGCAGCACCACCTAGCAATACATCCAACTTCTTCTGAGTCAATGGTTTCTGGCGTTCACCAACCACGAAGCAATTGTCAGCTGACAGGACATTGGGAATACCATCGCCAGTATCACCCTTCATAACATGTTCATTACGGAAAGCTACCGGATCGGGGTGACTGATATTCTTCTTGCGCACCGGATCATACTGACTAACGTTTTCATAAGTCTGAAGCTGAATGAAGTCCTTATCACCGGATAAGATCAACACAGGTTCTTTAGAAGAATAATTCATTACTAGAGTAGCAATGATGTCATCAGCTTCAGCAGTATCTACGTCAATGACTCGATATGGAAAGAACTCCTTAAGCTCTGCACGGATCTTATTCATGCATTCAAAGATGGCAGTCCAATTAAGTTCAGAGTTAGCCTGATTCTTCTTACGATTTGCCTTGTAGTAAGGAAAAAGCTTGCGGCGCCAGTAATTCTTGTTGTCACAAGCGATAATCATCTCACCGTATTTGTCACCAAACTTTTGGCGGTATCCACGGATCGAATTAAGAACCATATGGCGAACCATATTCTCTTCGATGGCCGAATCTGTATGATTCCCAAGCTGGACCATGATGTTAGAGATCATCACTTGGGAAAGGTCCACAATCATCATTTAAGTATTGCTTTCATAGGGTGTAATTACGATCTTGACTCGATCGGACATAATGAAACCGTCTTCACCATCCAACTCAAACAAAGAGCCGGCGATTAATTGAAGCGGGTGTTGGATATCATATAGCTTGCACATAAGAGACCTGATAGATTCTACCAGGAGAGCAGCATCTTTAACATAATGCTCATCGTCGATGGATGGTTCAAACCCTAAGACTTGGATCTGATTAAACAAAACGGGAATAATTGTTTCGATTGCTTCTTGTACATGATATTTCTTGAAGTCATTTAGACGTTCCTCGACTTCCTCTATCGACTGTGGAAGCGAGACGTGTTTAACATCGCCTCTACGTGGTGGAAAGTGCAGTACATTGTTTGAAATTGCTGTGTTCGACATGTTTATTATATAATGCTCTTCTTAAGATGTCAATGTTTTATTTATAGCTTTAGTGAGCTTGGATCAGGTGACAAGAATTTCCTGATTTCTTGAGTTAACATATGAAGAATCATCATGTGACAATCTTCAACAACTCCATAGTTATTTGAATTGATGTGAATAATGATGTCTGCCAGATTTTCCTTAAGCACTCGACCACCATCAAAGCCAACTAAAGCAAAAGTCTTGTATCCAATTTTTTTAGCTGAAATAAGACCTTTGATGACGTTAGCAGAGTTACCACTCGAAGAAATAGCAATAACATCTGCCTTCTTAAAGGCCAAATATTCTAACTGCCGAGAGAACAGCTTATCATAACCAATATCATTAGATATAGCTGTCATTAGAGGAGAATTGCTACAAAGGCTAATACATGGATAACACCAGCCCAAATTGTCTTCAAAGATGCCTTTTGAGAGATCGGCCACAATATGATTAGCAATAGCAGCAGATCCACCATTACCAAAAAATATGGCCGGGCTTTGATTTTGAGCTTCATCTTGTCTGGAGATAACCTCCAGAAATTCTGCAAGCTTATCCTTATTAATTGTACCCAGTGCGTCTATAACCATTTCAAAGTAGTTCATATCTTTAGTGCCTTTGTGCCTTCATGATCAAATTGGAAATTAAAAAGTGGATAATGCGCGTTAGTCATGATTTCTATTACAGTATTCTGAGCAGCCTTAGGAACATAGAACAACATATAACCTCCACCACCAGCACCTAATAGCTTACCACCAAGTGCACCAGACTTGATACCAAGTTCATACATCTCATCAATGTATGGATTACTAATATTAGGAGCTAGTTGTTTCTTAAGGTTCCAAGTATCGTTCAATAAAGAACCAAAGCCATCGACGTCATGCTTCAATAGTCGTTTGAGAGCATATTCGGCAATGTCAACCATCTTAACGGTTAATTCAATTGTATCACCTTTCTTCAAATTGTCAACTTGTTTTGTTAAGATATCAGAAGTTTTTCTGGTTATATTGGTTCCAAAGCAAAGGAGATTCTTCTCAATATTAGCCGGCATCATCACCGAACCATAAGAAGAGAATGGAATACATTCTACACTATTGCCACTGAACTTGATAATATTGAATCCACCATAGGCCGCAGCATATTGGTCTTGCTTTCCAATAGGTTCTTTGCACTTATCAATCTCAATAAGGCAAGCTAGTTCTGCAATAGCCTTCTTATTTAATTTTAATCCGGTTTGGTCAGACATCAACGCGGCTGCTAATCCTACAGTAAATGTAGAAGAAGAGCCTAGGCCTGTTCCCTTAGTGGAAACATCGGAGAAGCTGCAGATCTCGATATGCGAATTTATCTTGAAATGCTTAAGTAGTTCTCTAACTCGGTCATGTTTGATTTCATTAACATCGGATACGGTTTCGGCTTCTGAATAAACCACTCTAATGTGAGGCAATTGTCCTCGATTGACCGCCAGATTGATGTACTTATCAATACTAGTCGAGATGACCATACCTTCATTTTGATTGTAATATTCGGGGATATCACTTCCACCCCCAAAGAAACTTATACGTAAAGGTGTCTTAGTTACAATCATGCTGCGCGATACCTAAACATGGCCTTTGGAAGACCTCGCTGACCTTCTGGGTATTGGATCTTTAAAGAAGTCAACAGATCAGTCCACTGAGCGGAGATCTTATCAATATTGAAACGAGTATCGGCATAAGACTTGACAAAGCGCAA